>JANPJN010000632.1:0-2375 GCA_031425515.1 Acidobacteriota bacterium
GGTCACGCCGGGCTACTTTCGTGTCCTGGGCGTCTCGCTTCTGCAGGGGCGGGAACTCGATGCCAGCGACGGTCGTCCTGGACAGAAGAACGTCGTCGTTGATGAGGCCTTCGTTCGCGAGCATTTTCCGACAGAGAGCGCGATCGGCCGACGCATCGCGCTCTCTATGCCAGACGAAGGTGGGAGACCCAATCCTCAGTGGAGCACCATCGTCGGCGTCGCACCGGCGATCCGGCAAGGTTGGGGGCCGCATTCCGATGCAATGGTTTACGAGCCGTTCAGGGCCGATCCGCCAGCCAGCGGGTCGGTGCTCGTCCTAGGGGCGGCCGATACTGCGACGATCGTAGCTGGCCTCCGTGAGGCCCTGCAAGGCATCGATGCGTCGCTGCCAATCTTACGGGCACGCACGCTAGCTCGAGTAAGAGACGATGCGGTGTGGAATGGCAGGCTCTCGAGCCGCCTCATCAGGGTCCTCACTTTGATTGCCGTCTTCCTTTCCGCGATCGGATTGTATGCGGTGACCGCACACGGCGTCAGTCAGGACCGGCAGGAGATCGGCATCCGCGTGGCGTTGGGTGCAAGGCCGTCCCAGATCGTTGGCCGCGTGCTGCGCGGCCTCGTTCTCCGGACGGCTCTCGGCTTCGGTGCCGGCGTGCTGGGCACGGCTCTGTGGGATTGGATCTTCCCGACCGGCGCGGCGACCGTCCGGTCAACCGATCCGCTGTCGCTCGCTATCGTTGCCGCTATCCTGCTTGGCGTCCTCGGGCTCGCCGCCATCGTTCCTGGCCGGCGCGCCAGCCGTGTCGACCCGCTGGACGCGCTGCGCGTCCAATAAGGGGCCAAGAACCCACCGGACGACGTCCGCGCCAAAGCGAGCCCCTATGCATTGTCCCCTCCTCGAAGCACGTCACCTGGTGAAGCGTTTCCACGGCATCACCGTCGTGGACGATGTGAGCTTCGCCGTCCAGCCGGGGGAGGTGGTGGGCTATCTCGGCCCAAACGGCTCAGGCAAGACGACGACCGGCCGCATGCTGACCGGTCTCATCGAGCCCTCGAGCGGATCGGTCATCTTTGATGGCCGAAACGTTTCGGACGATCCAATCGCGTATCGGCGAAGGCTCGGCTACGTTCCCGAGGAGCCAGCCCTTTACCCGTTCCTCTCGGCGCGCGAGCAGTTGCGACTGCTCGGCCAGCTTCGTGACCTGCCGTCGGAATCGACGGAGCGGAAGATCACCGCGCTTCTCGAGCTGTTCGGCATGGCCGATACGGCGGAACAATCGAGCAGCGCGTACTCGAAGGGCATGCGGCAGAAAGTCATGATTATTGCGGCGCTGCTGCACGATCCGGATCTGCTGATTTTCGACGAGCCCGAATCCGGTCTGGACGTCACGACGTCGCTCGTTCTGCGCCATCTCACTCACACTCTCGCCGGTCGGGGCAAGGCGGTGCTCTACAGCTCGCACATCTTCGAAGTGGTCGAGAAACTGTGCACGCGCGTCATCGTGCTGCACCGAGGACACATCGTCGCGCAGGATACGGTACAGCGGCTGCGCACGTTGATGTCGCACCAATCGCTGGAGGATGTGTTCGCGGAGCTCGTGCTCGAGACCAACCCGGAACAGACCGCGCGTGACATCGCGGACGTGATGGCGGGCTGTGCGTGATCGGCTGCTGACACGGCATTTCCTGCGACGCTTCCTCGAGAACGACCTTCTGTCGCCCGAGGCTGACTGCCACGACGCCATCGCCATGGTCTGCGGGGGACTGGTGTCGCTGGGGCTGTTCCTGAGCGTCCTGATGTCGATGAAGTTCCTCTTCATGCCATTCCAGTCGCCGGGCCGGACGGCGCTGCTCGCGGTGGACGATCGACTGAGCTTCATCGCGATTTCCATGGTTGGCATGGCGCTCGTCGCCGCGATGACCTGGGACGGGCTAGCACTCGATTCACGAGACACGGCCATCTTCGGACCGCTGCCAATCGAACGTGGCGCCATCGCCCGGGCCAAGCTGCACGCCGTCGGGATCCTCGGGTTCGTTTTCGCGCTCGCGATCAGCAGTGTGTCGAGCCTGTTCCATCCTGCCTTCATGGTCGCCAAGCTGCCGATTGGCCTGGTTCCTGGCCTCGCCCTGATCGTGATCCATCTGGCCGTGACGCTGGCAGCGGGCTTCTTCGCGTTTGCCTCGGTTCTCGTCCTGCGGGAGGTCCTTCGCGCACTGCTGGGGGCTCGATTCACCAGGTATTCGGCAGTCCTGCAGGCGCTACTCATTGTCGCCCTGGTCACGACGTTTCTGCTGCTGCCCGCGCTTCTGAACCGAGCGGACCGACCAGAACGGCGGGAGCCGAGGATGCTGCCGCCGGTCTGGTTCGTGGGCCT
>JANPJN010000633.1:0-3322 GCA_031425515.1 Acidobacteriota bacterium
GCCTCGTTCGCGGGAGAGCTGGTGCTGGCGCCGATCTCCGCCCGAGGCACGCCGTGGCTGCGGCGCCTGGGGGATCTGTCCGATGCCTTCGCATCCGGTCTGATGCGCGTGCGGGGCATCCGCCGGCAGCGCGGGTTCGACCGCGGCTTCGCTCTGTCGGATCACGCCGACTGGCCGGCCCTGCTCGAGACCATTGCCGAGACCGGCGCCGCCCGCGTGCTGGCCACGCACGGCCATGCCGAGCCGCTGGCGCGCCATCTCTCGGACGCGGGGCTCGACACCGGCATCATCCGCACCGCCTGGGAAGGGGAACCGTCCGGTGACTGACGGGGCCTGCCGATGAAGCGCTTCGCGGAGTTGTACGACTCGGTTGACCGCACGACCTCCACGAACGCCAAGGTGGCCGCGATGGTGGCGTACTTTCAGACGGCGCCGCCCGCGGATGCCGCGTGGGCGGTGTTCTTCCTGACGGGGCGGCGCCTGAAGCGGCTCGTGCCGTCGGCCGCCATTCGCGACTGGACCCTCCAGGCGACGGGGCTTCCGGACTGGCTTCTCCAGGAGTGTTACGCGGTGGTGGGCGACGGCGCCGAAACCGCCGCCCTCATCCTCGATCAACTCGCAGGATCCGCCGCCGCGGACGACACGCCCCTGTCGGAATGGGTCGAACGGCGAATCCTCCCGCTTCGCGGCCTGCCGCCCGAGGCGCAGCGGACGGTTGTCAGCGGGTGGTGGACGACGCTCGATCGGACGCGGCGGTTCATGCTCCTGAAAATCCTGACAGGAGAGTTGCGCGTCGGCGTCTCCCAGACGCTCGTCGTCCGGGCGCTTGCGCAGGCCGCGGAGCTGCCGGCCACGACCATCGCGGCCCGGATCATGGGCGAGTGGACGCCCGATGCGGCGTGGTTCACCGACCTGCTGTCGGCGGACGCCACCGACGACGACCGGTCGCGCCCGTACCCGTTCTTTCTCGCGTCGCCGATCGAGGCCGCGATCGACACGCTGGGAAATGTCGGCGACTGGATGGTCGAGTGGAAGTGGGACGGCATTCGCGCGCAACTCGTGCGCCGCGCGGGCGCCGTGCACCTGTGGTCGCGCGGAGAGGAACTCATCACGGCGCGCTTTCCGGAGATCGTGGCGGCCGGGCTGCACCTCCCGGATGGGACGGTGCTCGACGGCGAGGTCCTCGGGTATCGCGAGGGGCGGCCCCTCCCCTTCTCCGCCCTGCAGCAGCGCATCGGCCGCCAGAAGCAGCTCGCTCAGATCATGCGGACCGTGCCCGTCGTCTTCATGGCCTACGACATCCTCGAGCACGACGGCCTGGACGTGCGCGAGCAGCCGCTGGACACTCGGCGGGCGCAGCTCGAGGCGCTCGTGACCTCAGAGGCTGGCGTGCTGCGGACGTCCGTGATCGTCGAGGCGGCGTCCTGGGGCGCACTGACGCAGCTGCGCGAGGAGGCGCGGAACCGCGCAGTCGAGGGGCTGATGCTGAAGCGGCGGTCGTCTCCCTACGGCATCGGCCGGCGCAAAGGCGACTGGTGGAAATGGAAGGTCGATCCGTACGCCATCGACGCCGTGCTGATCTACGCCCAGCCGGGCAGCGGGCGCCGGGCGAGCCTGCTCACCGACTACACCTTCGGCGTATGGGACGGCGAGGATCTGGTGCCGATCGCCAAGGCGTATTCCGGGCTGTCGAACGAGGAGATTGCCGAGATGGATCGCTGGATCCGGCGGCACACCCGGGAGCGGTTCGGCCCGGTGCGCCACGTGGAGCCCGTGCAGGTCTTCGAGCTGGGCTTCGAAGGCATCGCCCCTTCGACGCGTCATCGCTCGGGGATGGCGGTCCGCTTCCCGCGGATGCTGCGCTGGCGACGCGACAAGCTGCCGCGGGAAGCGGACACGATCGAGGAGGTGCGCCGGCTGATGATGAGCGCTACGTCTTCTTCTTCTTCGCCTCCACGTAGCGAGTGACGAACGCCTCCAGCGCGGGCGCCGTGCCGAAGCCGGCCTTGCGGGCCTCTTCGCGCGCGGCGTCAACCGGCATGCCGTCGCGCACGACCCGCCGGATCATCCAGAAGGCACCGGCCCGCACGGCCGCCGCACAGTGGATGAACATCGGCCGGTTGGCCGGATCGTCGGTCAGCTTCAGGAACTCGTCGGCCTGCGCATCGGTGGGCGCTGAGGCGACGACGGGAATGTTGAAGTATTTGAGGCCGGCTTTTTCGACGGCGGCCTGTTCCTCCCCCACGGGCTGTTCGCCGGGGGTCCGCAGGTTCAGGACCGCCTTCACGCCGTCCGCTTTCAGCTTCGCGAAGTGCTCCATGCTCGGCTGACCACCCGTGCAGAAATCCGGCGTGATCTGGAGGAAGTTGCGGATCGGCGCGGGCTGACCGGTGGATGGAGCGGCCTGGGAAGCGGCGGGTTGCGCAGGAGCTGGCTGTGGCGCGGGTGTCTGCGCGCCGGCGGCCGCCGGAGCGGCGACCGCAAGCGCGCAGAACATCAGGGTGCGGAAATACATCTGGCTCTCCTCGGGATGGTGCGCCGGAGCGGCGCACCCGGGAGGAAAGTGTAGCACCCGGACTACCGGGTGAACTGCACCGAGCCGGCGACCTTCCGGAAGACTGGCTCGTACGCCCCGAACTCGTTTTCGGGCGCCACGCCTACCATGTAGAACATCGTGCCGTCCGGCATGAAGGTGGTGAACACCTTGACGCGCTCGTTGCCGCCGGTCGCGTCCGACACGTTGCTGAGCGTGATGCTCAACCCGTCGCGGCCGCCGATGGTGCCGCGGGAATAATTGGAGGCCTGACGCAACTGGGGATTGGCCTGGGCGAGCGACTGCACGAGCCCGTCGGTGGCTTCCTGCAGATCCTGCGGCGCGTTGCGCATCAGGCCCACTTCCGTACCGTGGGTAAAGATGCTCTGCTCATTGGCCGTGCCATACGCGCCCTCGGGAGCGAACGTGACGGCGTTGTTCCCCGGCAGCTCGCGCCAGTTCGAGGGCACGCTGATGCGGAAGACGTTCCCTTCGTTGTAGGCCTTGAAGCTCGTGGAGGGGCGCGCGACGTTACCGGAGACCGGCACGCGGTCGTTGCCGCCGGGGTTGCGCGTCCCGCCCCCGCCCCCGCTCCCGCCATTCTTCGTCGCCTGCGCGGTGGTGGGCGCCGGAGACATCTGGTTCAGGCGTGCCTGCACGCTCCGGAACCCGCCGTTGTCGCGCACGGCATTCTCGACGCGCAGCGACTGCGCCTCCTTGTTGATGTAGGAGTAGCGGTCGCCCGGGTTGGGATGGCTGCTCATCCACTGCGGTCCACCGGGGCCCCCC
>JANPJN010000634.1:0-2837 GCA_031425515.1 Acidobacteriota bacterium
TGCCGCCGGGGGTGCTTCTTCCGACACTCGAACCGCCGTTGATTGGCGAGGTAGCGGGGGTCAGGTCGGTTGCAGATGGGGCAGATTACTATTCCGTCGGGCCAGCGCATCTGGACCATATATGCATGGCAACGGTCGGCATCGGAGAAGAACTCGATGGCGTTTTGGAGGGTGGTGGGCGTGGGCAAAAACTCCATACCCAGAGTCTACAATCGGTTGGCGTCTTAGTCAACTATATTATTGCGGAACACTCGCCCCGGACCAACCGCAGAGCTCCAAACAACCTGATGCACCGCTGCTGCAACCGCTGAATCTGGCTCACTGACGGCAAGGCGTGATTGACGGGCGATCCAGCAGCCGCTATGCTCAGGAATAGACACCATAGTTAGGCAATTGCTTTGGCGTATGACCAAATGAACGCCCGCATTCGCGCCGTCGCCAACCAGAAGGGGGGCGTTGGCAAAACCACCACCGCCATCAATCTGGCGGCGTCCCTCGCGCTCGCGGACCAGCGCGTCCTCCTCGTGGACCTGGACCCGCAGGCCAACCTGACCAGCGGCGTCGGCCTCAAAGGCCACGCCGCACAGGCCGGCACCATCTACCACGCCCTCACATCCGACGTGCCCGACCCGTCGGCGTTTCTTCTCCCCACGAGCATCGCCGGGCTCTCACTCATCCCGGCAGACCGCGACCTCACCGGCGCCGAAATCGACCTGGTGCCGATGCCGGACCGGGAACGGCGCCTCCGCGTCGTCCTCGACCGCCTCCGCCCGCAGTTCGACTACATTTTCATCGACACGCCACCCTCGCTCGGCCTTCTCACGCTCAACGCCCTCGTCGCCGCCGACGCCGTTCTCATTCCCCTAAACTGCGAATACTTCGCCCTCGAAGGGCTGGCCGATCTCGTCGCGACCCTGCGCCGCGTCCGCAGCGCCTTTAATCCGTCCCTCGACATCGCCGGCGTGCTGCTGACGATGTACGACGAGCGGACGAACCTGGGCCAGCAGGTGGCCCGCGACATCCGCGCCTTCTTCGAGGAACGTGTCTACACGGTCGTCATCCCCAGAAACATCAGGCTCGGCGAAGCGCCCAGCCACGGCCTCCCCGCCATCGTCTACGACGTCAAGTCGCGCGGCGCCGAGGCGTACCTCGCCCTAGCCCGCGAAGTGCTCGCGCGGGACGGCGCCCCGGTGACCGCCGGCACGGAGCAGCACCATGGCTGAGAAAAGACCTGCCCTCGGACGCGGCCTGTCCGCGCTGATCCCCGACGCGCCGCGTACCGCACCCGGCCTCTCCGACCGCGGGCTGGAGGTCGACACCGACCTGCTGCGCCCCAACAGATTTCAGCCGCGTACGGTCATGGACGACGACAAGATCGAAGAGCTCGCACGCTCGATTCGATCGAACGGCGTGATCCAGCCGATCGTCGTGCGCAAGGCCGACGAGGGCTACGAAATCATCGCGGGTGAACGCCGCTGGAGGGCCTCGCAGCGCGCCGGCCTGCTGAAGGTGCCGGTTGTCGTGCGCGACATTCCCGACGACCGCCTGCTCGCCGTCGCGCTCATCGAGAATATTCAGCGGGAGGACCTGAACCCGATCGAAGAGGCGCTGGCCTACCGGCGCCTCGCCGATGACTACCACTTCACTCAGGAGCAGATTGCCGACGCCGTGGGCAAGGACCGCTCCTCGGTGGCCAACGTCCTCCGTCTGCTCAAGCTCCCACTGGAGGTGCGCGCCAACGTGAGCTCGGGCGCGATCTCGATGGGGCACGCCCGCGCGCTGCTCGCGCTCCCGGACGAGGCGCGCCAGCTCCGCACCGGCCGCGACATTGTCGCGCGGCAGCTCTCGGTCCGCGAGACCGAGGCACTGGTCAAGAAAGAGTCGAAACCCGCGGGCGAGGAAAAGGAGGCGGCCCAGAAGGATGTGCACACCCGTGCCGCGGAGGAGCGCCTCCGCTTCGTGCTCGGCGCCCGCGTGAACATCGCCAGACGCCGGGCGGGCGGCACGATCGAGATCACGTTTACTTCGGAAGACGAGCTGAACCGCCTGTTCGAGCTCCTGACGGACACACGATGAAACGACTGACCGACTATTCCTCCTGCGCCGGTTGAGCGAGCAAGCTCGCCGCTGGCGAGCTCGCCCAGGTTCTGGGCGACCTGCCCGTCCACCACGACGACCGGGTCCTGATTGATTATCGGACTTCGGACGATGCCGGTGTGTACAGGCTGGAGGATGGCCGCGCACTCGTGCAGACGGTGGATTTCTTCACGCCCATCGTGGACGATCCGTTCATCTACGGTCAGATCGCGGCGGCCAATGCGCTGAGCGACGTGTATGCCATGGGCGCCCGCCCGCTGACCGCCCTCGCGATCGCGGCCTTTCCGAAAGACCTGGACCGGGCCGTGCTCCGCGCCATTTTCGCCGGCGGCCTCGACAAGCTGCGCGAAGCCGGGGTGGCGCTCCTTGGCGGACATACCGTGCAGGACACCGAGGTCAAGTTCGGATATGCCATCACCGGCGAAGTGGAACCGTCGCGCGTGCTCGCCAATGCCGGCGCGCGGCCCGGGGATGTGCTGGTCATGACCAAGGCGCTCGGCACCGGCGTGATCGCGACGGCGCTCAAGTTCAACCGTGCGCCCCAGGCGGCGATCGACGCGGCGGTGCGATCGATGACCACGCTGAACCGTGCGGCGGCCGAGGTGCTGGGGCTGGAGGGGGCGGCGGTGCATGCGTGCACGGACGTGACCGGTTTTGGCCTCATCGGCCACGCCTCCGAGATGGCCACGGCCAGCGCGTCCACGCTCGAGATCGAGGTGGGTCGGGTGCCGATCCTCGGA
>JANPJN010000635.1:0-5915 GCA_031425515.1 Acidobacteriota bacterium
GAGACCCACGGAATGAGCCACGCCTACCGACACATGTGCGATGCCCTGGTGCGCATTCCCATGGTCGGCTCCGCGTCGTCGCTGAACGTCAGTGTGGCGGCGTCAATCGTGCTGTATGACGCGCTGAGACAGCGGCGCCAGCACGCGCAATCGCGCACGTCAGTGCCAGGGATGGCAGGGGCGGCGCCGCAGCAGTGACCCGGGGGAAGGGGACGCCGCGGAGCCATTCTCCGCGACGTCGTCGTACCTACTTGCCGTATCGCTTGCTGACCTCGTCCCAGTTGACGACGTTCCACCAGGCGCCGATGTAATCGGGCCGGCGGTTCTGGTACTTCAGGTAGTAGGCGTGCTCCCACACGTCGAGCCCGAGGATCGCCTTCTTCCCCTCCATCACGGGGCTGTCCTGGTTGGGCGTGCTCTCGATCACCAGCTTGCCGCCAGCATCGATCAGCCACGCCCAGCCGCTGCCGAAGCGCGTCACACCTGCCTTCGCGAACTGCTCCTTGAACGCGTCGAAGCTGCCGAAGGCCGACGCGATCGCGTCGCCGAGCGCACCGGTCGGCGTGCCGCCCTTGCCCGCGCCCATGAGCTGCCAGAACATCGTGTGGTTGGCATGACCGCCACCGTTGTTCCGCACCGCGGTGCGGATATCCTCCGGCACGGTGTTGATGCCGCGCAGCAGGTCCTCGATGGTCTTCTGCTGCAGCTCCGGATGCTTCTCGAGCGCGGCGTTCAGATTCGTCACGTACGCGGCATGATGCTTGTCGTGATGGATCCGCATCGTCTGTTCATCGATGTGCGGCTCCAGCGCGGCGTAGTCGTACGGGAGCGGGGGAAGTTCGTGCGCCATTCGTCTCTCCTTTAACCGATTTAGTCCTGTGCGGATTTCTGAGTCTTCACAGCCAGCATGCGATCGAGCGCCAGCTGCGCCCCGTGCTTCTGCTCGTCCGGCACGATGATCTGATTGTGGATCTGACCCTCGACCAGCCCCTCGAGAATCCACAGCAGATGGTTCGGCGACACCCGGAACATCGTCGAGCACAGACAGCCGAACGGATCGAGCGTGATGACGGTGCGATCGGGCTCAACCTCGTGCCGCAGCCGGTTCACGAGATGCACTTCGGTCGCGACCGCCCACACGCTGCCCTTCGGGCTGTCCTTCACGACGTTGATGATGTACTCGGTCGAACCGCTGCGATCGGCCGCCTGGACGACGTCGAACGTGCACTCGGGATGGGCGACGACGAGTCCGTCGGGGTACTGCTTGCGGAAGGCATCGACCTGCGCGACGGTGAAGCGCGTGTGGACGGAGCAGAAGCCCTTCCAGAGAATGAGCTTCGCTTTCCGCACCTGCTCCGGCTGCAGTCCGCCCCACACCTCGTCCGGATCCCACACGACCATCTCGTCGAGGGGCACGCCCATCTTGAACGCCGTGTTCCGGCCCAGGTGCTGATCCGGCAGCATGAGCAGCTTGTCGCCGCGCTCCCAGGCCCACGTCATCACCTCCGCCGCGTTGGTGGACGTGCAGACGATCCCGCCGTGAGTACCGACGAAGGACTTCACCCCCGCGGTGGAGTTGATGTAGGTGACCGGCACGACGCCGGCGCGTGAGTTCTCGACCGCGTCCGTCCGGACGCCCATCTCCCCGAGCTCGCGCCAGCAGACCTCGAGCTGATCGGGGGCGGCCATGTCGGCCATCGAACAGCCCGCGGCGAGGTCCGGCAGCAGGACCTTCTGATGAGGCGCACGCAGGATGTCGGCGCTCTCCGCCATGAAGTGCACGCCGCAGAAGATAATGAACTCCGCCTCGCCCCGGCTCGCCGCCGCGCGCGACAGCTTCAGCGAGTCGCCGATGTAGTCGGCAAACTTGATCACCTCGTCGCGCTGGTAGTGATGCCCGAGGATCACCACACGCTCGCCAAGCGTCTGCTTCGCCGCCGCGATCCTGGCATCCATCTCGTCGTCCGACAGACGCAGGTATCGCTCCGGCAGCGGCTGCCGCTCGCCAAGGCTCGCCTTCTCGACGTCGGTGAGGAGTTTGATGTCCATTTATACCTACGCTCGGGGCCAAGCCCCTCGCTGCGCGCTCGCGGCGGCCTCCGGCCGCTACCCTCCGGCGCTCGCTTACGGCCGCGGGCGCTCTGCTATTCCTACGCTCGGGGCCAAGCCCCTCGCTGCGAATCAGCTCTCAGCTCTCAGCTCTCAGCTTTCAGCTGTCGAAGCGATAGCTCATTGTACCGTCTGCGCGACCTCATCCGGCGCATCGGGGCCCGTGACGACGTTGTAGAGCGTGTCGCGCTCGACGGGCTCGCGACCCGCGATGCGAATGAGGCGACGAATCGCGGACGTCGTCATTGCCTCCGGCGTACGGGCGCCGGCCATGTGGTAAATCTTCTCCTCCTGCACCGTGCCGTCGAGGTCGTCCACCCCGAACCACAGCGCGAGCTGCGCGATCTCGACGCCGGTCGCGATCCAGAACCCCTTGATGTGAGGAAAGTTGTCCAGCATCAGCCGCGAGATCGCGTGGACGCGGAGCGTCTCGGTCGCGCTCGGCGCCGGCAGCCTGCGCATCTGGTTGTTGTCGGGATGAAACGCCAGCGGGATGAACGCCTGGAAGCCGCCGGTCTCGTCCTGCAGCGTCCGCGCGCGCAGCATGTGATCGACGCGCTCCTCGTGCGTTTCGATATGCCCGTACAGCATCGTGACGTTCGTGCGCATGCCGAGGCCGTGGGCGAGACGATGGATGTCGAGGTAGCGGTCCGCGCCGCACTTGTCGTGGCAGATCTTGCGGCGGACACGCTCGGCGAAAATCTCCGCGCCGCCGCCAGGCAGCGAGTCCAGCCCCGCCGTCTGCAGATCGCGCAGCACCTGCTCGTCGGTCATGCCGTAGAGATCGGCGAAGAACGCGATCTCGACCGCGGTGAAGCACTTCAGATGAATGCCCGGACGGATCCGCTTGAAGCCGCGGAGCATCTCCAGGTAGTAGCTGAAGGGCAGATCCGGGTGCAGGCCATTGACGACGTGGATCTCTGTGAGGGGCTGGGCGGCGCGCTGACGCAGCTTGTCCCAGGTCTGCTCGAGCGACATGGTGTATGAGCCGGGGTCGCCAGGTTTCAGCCGTGCGAACGAGCAGAAAAGGCAGCTCGCCACACAGACATTCGTCGCTTCGACGCGGATGTTGAAGTTGTAGTACGTGCGCCCGCCGTGGCGCTTCTCGCGCTCCCGGTTGGCGAGCCCGCCGAGCGCCATGAGGTCCGGGCACGCGAACAGCCGCACCCCGTCCTCGAACGTCAGACGCTCGGAGGCGATGAGCTTCTCCGAGATGTCAGAGAGGCCGGCGGAGGTGATGCGCTGTTCGAGCGACATGGTTGCCAGGACCGTCGCTTACGCGATCCCCATGATTTGCACCCGCAGGCTCCGGGACCTGGGGCCGTCGAGCTCTCCGGCGAGAACGCGCTGCCACTGCCCGAGCACGAGCTGGCCGCCGCCGACCTGCAGCGACAGGCTGTGGCCGAGCAGCATTGCGCGCAGGTGCGCGTCGGCGTTGAAGCGGTCACAGTCGGAGTGCTCGGGGTCGTTGTGCATCCAGTCCGCGTCGCGGTCCACGATCTGTTCGAGGAGCCGCTTGATGTCGGCGTGAAGCGCAAGCTGCGCTTCGTTGATGAACACCGCGAACGTCGTGTGCATCGACCACAGGCTGACCATGCCCTCGCGCACGCCGGATGCCTGCACGATCGCGGCGATGCCGTCGGTGATGTCGAGGAGCTCGACGCGCTGGTGGGTCGGGACCGTCAGCGTCTCGGTCCGGATCACCAGCGGTCCGCTCCCGGCCGAACCGGTGGCGGCAGGGGACTCTGGCACGTTCACGGTGGAGCTCTTGGTCATCGCTATCTCGCCGACGTCGAATCTGAGCAGAAAACTTCGCCCTGGGGCGCGGCGCCGTGTGGGTAACGCCCCAAAAGCCGCAAACACTACATCTTACCGGCTCTCAGGCAGAGTCACAACCGGCGCCCTTTCAAATCAACGACTTACGCTAACGATGAGTGTCCCCCTCGGGGTGTTATACTCCCCGGACAACTGACGCTCGAACCGGTGCCCCGCATGCACCGGTTCTGCCCGGCGGTCGCGCGAAGTGGGTGCGAATCCCACGCGGTGCCGCCACTGTAAGCGGGGAGCTGCATCTCCCGAGCCGGACTGCCGGCAGCCACTGCGAAGGTCATTCTTCGTGGGAAGGCAGGAGATGCACGCTGCGATCCGCAAGCCAGGATACTGACGCCGGGCCCGTCCTTTTCCGCCTCCCACGGGAGGCATCGGCGCGTTCCACGCCGAGAAGGAGCCCCATGCGATCGCGAGTGCCGTTCCCTGTCCTCTTCGTCTTTTCGCTCTCACTCACGCTTCCCGAACACCTCACCGCCGGCCCGCTGACGGGGCGCGTGGTGGATCCCGACGGCCGCGCGGTCCCGGGTGCACAGGTCATGCTGCTCGAAAACGGTGCGCCGGTCCGGAGCACCCTCAGCACGGCTCAGGGCGATTTCGCACTCGCGGCCCCCGACACGGGGCGCTACGAGATACGCGTCGCGGTGGACGGCTTTCGCGCCGCCAGTCTCACGGTGGACGCATCCGCGCAGCCGCACGCGGTTGGCGACGTCGCGCTCGACGTCGGCGCGGTCGCCGAGTCGCTGGTCGTCTCGGCCGCGCAGGTCGAGATTCCCCTCTCGCAGGCCTCCTCGGCCGTCACGGTGATCACCGGCGCGGAGCTGCAGACACGGCAGATCACCACGGTCGCCGACGCCCTGCGACAGGTTCCCGGTCTGACGGTCGCGCGCTCGGGCGGACCAGGCGCGCTCACGGCCATCTTCCCCCGCGGCGGGGAGTCGGACTACACGCTCGTCTTTCTCGACGGCATCCAGTTGAACGCCTTCGGCGGCGGTCTGGACGCCGCCCACCTCTCGGCCGCCAACATCGATCGTATCGAAGTCGTCCGCGGCCCCCAGAGCGCGCTCTACGGCTCCAACGCCATCGGCGCGGTCGTCCGCATCGTCACCCGCACCGGCGGGCCGCTGCGCGGTGATGCGTCCATGGAGGCCGGGAGCTTCGGAACGACCCGGGCCGCCGCGTCCACGTCAGGCACAGCCGGATCGTGGTTCTGGGGCGCCGGGGCCGACAGGCTCGCGAGCGACGGCTTCGAGGGACGCCGGACTGCGGCCGGAGACGAGATCACGAACGACCGCTACGAGCGGACCGAAACGGCCGGCAACGGCGGCTGGCGCAACGAGGCCGGGGCGATGCTGCGAGGCGAGGTGCGCTTCGCGCGCGACGACCGCGGCTTCCCCGGACCGTTCGGCTCGAACCCGGCCAGCATCTTCACGGGGATCGACACGAAGTCGCGCGGCACCGACGACCGATGGAGCGCGTCGATTGGCGGCGCGCTGCCGGCTGGATCTCGCGTTCGCACGCATGCGCAGGTCGCGTGGAATGCGATCGACGGCGAGTTCACAGCAGGATCGGATTTTTCTCCGACGGGCGTCAGCCTCTCGGAGTCCGGATCGCGGCGTGTCTCGGCGCGGGCGCAGGCCGATGTGGCGGCGGCCCGGGGCCTCGACCTCTCCGCGGGCGTCGAGCTGCAGCGCGAGCGCGTAACGAGCACGTACATCACCGCCAACAGCGGCGGGATTCCGGTCGAACGGAGCGTGGCGGGCTACTTCGGCGAGGCCCGGTGGAGCCACGGGGAACGGCTCTTCGTCACCGGCGGCGTGCGTCTCGAAGACATCCGACGCGACGCCGTGCCGGCGCTGGACGATCGGTTCAGCCCGCGTCCCGCGATGGCGGCCGACAACGTCACGTCGGTGAACCCTCGCGTGGCCGCATCCTGGTATGTGAGAAACACCCCGGGCAGCCAGACGAAAGTACGGGGC
>JANPJN010000636.1:0-2295 GCA_031425515.1 Acidobacteriota bacterium
GGCGTCTACGTGGAGGCGGTGCAGCTCCGCGCGCTGCGCCAGGTACGGATCGACGCCCGGGTGTTCGACGTCACGTTGAACGATCGCGACGCCGCGGGGATCGACTGGGCGGCGGCCGCGGCGCGCGCCGGCATCGCCGCAGGGCCCGCCCGCGCCTCGGGCATGACCATCGCGGATCCTGCGGCCCTGATCAAGGCCATCGCAGAGCAAGGCACCGTCACGATGCTGGCGGCGCCGCACGTGATTGCGATGAACAACGAGGCCGCCATGATGCGCGTCGGCGCCAGGACGGCCTACTTCGAAACCGTCACGTCGCCCGGCCCCGATGGCCGGCCGCAGCGTGTCTCCGCCCCCGCGACGCTCATCGAGGGGCTCACGCTGTTCGTCACCCCGCAGCTCGCGGGGGACGGCGCGGTGCAACTGAGCGTGGCGCCCAGCTACACGGAGAAGACGGGCGAGGCGAAGTCCGCCTCCGGCGATCTCTACCCGCTCCTCCGCGTCAGCGAGGCCGACACGGTCCTTCGCGTGCGGGACGGAGAGACGATCGTTCTCGCCGGGTTCCTGCGCGACAAGACGCGCAAGCGGCCGGGCACCGGGCTCGCCAGTTACTTCGGCGCCGAAAGCCGTGAGACGGTGACGTCGGAGCTCGTGATTCTGCTCACGCCGGTGATGGTGCCCTCAGCGGCCGGCGCCGCCGCCGCGCGGTGACTCGACGGAACGCAGGAGAGGACGGGACGATGCACGAGGAATATTACGGGTTCGTCGAGAAGCCCTTCAGCCTGACGCCGGATCCGAAGTACCTCTACAAGAGCGAGTCGCACGCCAACGCCTTCGACCTGCTCCAGTACGCCATCCGTCGGCGCGAAGGCTTCGTCGTCGTGACCGGCGACATCGGCACCGGCAAGACCACGCTCTGCCGGGCAATCCTGGATCAACTCGATCGCAAGACGTTCACGGCGCTCGTGCTGAACCCGTTTCTCTCGGAGGACGATCTCCTCCGCATCATCCTCCAGGACTTCGGCGTCGTCTCGCGCGACGAGATCAAGCGCGGGCGGCTGGCGGGCGTCAGCAAGCAGGAGCTGATCGACACGCTCAACGAGTTCCTGCTCTCGCTGCTCCCGCTGCGTGCCGGGGCGCTGCTCATCATCGACGAGGCGCAGAACCTGCCGCGCCAGGTGCTGGAGCAGATCCGGATCCTGTCGAATCTCGAGACCGACAAGGAGAAGCTGCTGCAGATCGTGCTGGTCGGGCAGTTGAACCTGAAGGACCTGCTCCGATCGCCGGAGCTGCGCCAGCTCGATCAACGGGTGTCGATCCGCTACGAGTTGAAGCCGCTGACCGCGGAGGAGACCGCCGCCTACGTTGCGCACCGTCTGACCATTGCGGGCGGTGGATCCGTCGTCAGCTTCGCGGCGAAGTCGCTCGAGCTCGTGCACCGGTATACCGGCGGGATCCCGCGGCTGATCAATCTCGTCTGCGATCGGGCGCTGCTCGGCGGCTACTCGGCTCGGACCAACCGCATCACCCCGGAGATGGTGACGGTTGCGGCCGTCGGTCTGGATCTGACGCTACCGAAAACGTCTGTGCTGGGCTGGCTCCGGCGCCACGCCGCGGCGTTTGCCGCCGGGGCGGCTGTCATGGGGGTTGTCGCGGCGGCCACCTGGTACGGCGTCGTCGCGCTCCAGGCGCGAAGCGCCTCGCGCGGTGTCGCGGAACGTGTCGATGCGCCGCACTCGACGCCGGTGGCGACCAGCGGCCGCGAGGCTCCGACGGCCGTGCCGATCGCCGCGGCGACAGCGCCGTCAGCGGCGGCTGCGCCTGGCGCCGATGGCGCTGGTCCGAAGTACTCCGTCGTCGTCGGCTCGTTCAGGCAGGGAGCCGAAGCAGCCGCGCTCCTCGACGAGTTGCGCGGGCTCGGGTATCGCGCGCGAGCGCGGCGTCTGGCGCCGGAGGGCCGCGGCGCGTGGCATCAGGTGCTCGTGGGTCCCTATACCGACGTTGCGGCCGCCCGCCAGGACGAGGCGCGCGTCCGGCGGCTGCCAGGCTACGCCGACGCGCGGCTCGCGCCCGAGTGAGCCAGTTGTTCGACGCCCTCCGCCGGGGGCGCCAGATCGCCGCCCTCAAGGCCCCGCGGACCGCGCAGGGCGATGCCGTGCTCGCTACGCTCGGCTACGCTCCCACGCGCCGGCGCCGCACGCCGCGCTCGCCCGTCGGCCCCGCGATGCTTCTCGTCGGCGCCGCAGCCGCGGGCTGGGTCGGCTGGAACGTGTATCACCGCACGCCGACCGTTGCGCG
>JANPJN010000637.1:0-4323 GCA_031425515.1 Acidobacteriota bacterium
CCTTTGCCCTCGTCCCCCCTGTGAAGATCCGCAGCGCGCCGGCTGCCGAGATCGACACCGACGTGCTCGCGGTGCCGGTCTTCGAGGGGGAGGAGCGAGGCGCGGATCTGCAGGCGCTCAACACCGCCACCGGCGGCGCGCTGACCCTCGCGCTCGAGTCGCGCGAGCTGCGGGGCCGGCCGTACGAGATCTTCGTGACGCCGGTGACGGGGACCGGCTGGAAGTCGAAGCGGATCGCCTTCGTCGGCGCCGGCCCCCGCGCCGAGTACTCGACCGAGCGACTTCGGCGGGTCGCGACCGCCGTCGCGCTTCAGGCGCGCCAGCGCCGCAGCCAGCGCCTGGCATGGGTCCACCGGGGGGATCTCCCGCTCGCGGCGTCCGTGCAGGCGGCCGTCGAAGGGCTTGCGCTGTCGCTCTTCAGTGGCGACAGCTACAAGAGCCGCGAACGCGCGCCGGAGCCGCTGACGGAGCTGGTCGTCGTGGCCGGCACCACACAGGATGCGACCACGCTCACGGCCGCGGCGGAGCGGGGACGCGTGCTGGGTGAATGCTCCAATCTCGCGCGCGAGCTCTCGAACGAACCGTCCAACGTCCTCACGCCGACGGTATTCGCCGATCGCGCCGCCGACGTCTCCCGGGCGGCCGGCCTCGAGGTGGACATTCTCGACGAGCACGCGATTGCCGGGCTGAACATGGGCCTGCTCCTCGGTGTCTCCCGCGGCAGCGCCGAGCCGCCCCGCGTCATCGTCATGCGCCACCGGCCGGCCGGCGCGCCCGCCGGCCCGATTCTCGCGATCGTCGGCAAGGGCGTGACCTTCGATACCGGCGGCATCTCGATCAAGCCGGCCGACGGCATGGAGCGGATGAAGGACGACATGGCCGGCGGCGCGGCCGTCATCGGCGCCATGCGGGCCATCGCGCTGCTCCAGGCGCCCATACACGTCATCGGCATCGTCCCCGCGGTCGAGAACATGCCGGGAGGCCGCGCGATGAAGCCGGGCGACGTGCTGACGTCGGCGAGCGGCAAGACGGTCGAGGTGATCAACACCGACGCGGAAGGCCGGCTGATTCTCGGCGACGCGCTCTGGTATGCGCAGACGCTCGGGGCGACGCATCTCGTGGATGTTGCCACGCTGACCGGCGCGGCGGTCGTGGCGCTCGGCAAGGCGGCCTCAGCGCTCTTCGGCCGACCCCAGGCCTGGGTAGACGTTGTCGGACGCACGGCGCAGGCCGCCGGCGACCGGACGTGGCCGATGCCGCTCTACGAGGACTACTGCGAACAGATCCGCAGCGACATCGCCGACATGATCAACAGCGGCGGGCGCCCGGGCGGGGCCTGCACGGCGGCGACGTTCCTGAAGGAGTTTGCCGGCGCCGGCCCCTGGGCGCATCTGGACGTGGCGGGAACCGCCTGGACCGACGAAGCGAAGCCGTGGATGCCGCGGGGGGCCACCGGCGTGGCGGTGCGCACGCTGGCCGAGCTCGCCTTTACGAGCGCGGGCTGGTGATGCGCCTGCAGCAGGGCGCGCCGATCATCGTGGACGTCGTCCAGGAAACGACGAAGTCCACCACCGTCGCCGATGTCCTGCTCGGCGCCATCGGGCTGACGGGTGTGCTGGTGATCGCCGCCGTCCTGCTGGGGGCGATGCTGGGCGGGATACTCATCGCCATCAAAATCCGACGCAGCCGGTCGGACGCTCCGCCCGACTCCACGCCGCACATCACCAGCTACTGACGAGCGCCGATGCCGACCGTGGCGCTCTTCCAGCGCTTCAGCGACTGCTGATAGCGGACGACCGCGTCGAACAGGGCCTCCGCGATCTGCTGGCGGTAGGCCCCGGTCTTGAGGAGCTGGCCCTCCTGCCGGTTGGTCACGAACGAGATTTCGGCCAGCACGCTCGGCATCGACGCGCCGATCAGCACGACGAACGGGGCCTGCTTCACGCCGAGGTCGCGAACGGTCTTGTGGCGTGCCGCGAGGCGCCGGATCATCGACTGCTGCACCATGTCGGCGAAGTCCTTCGACTCGTCGATCTTGTTGTTGAGCGCGATGGCGCGGACGATGTCCGGCAGGCTGTGCATCGCACGGGCCGAGGCCGCATTCTCGCGCGCCGCGACCGCTTCGGCCGCCGGGTTCGACGCGAAGTTCAGGAAATACGTCTCGACGCCGCGCGCGGCCGCATTGCGGCTGGCGTTGGCGTGGATCGACAGGAAGAGATCGGCCCCCTGCCGGTTCGCGATGGCGGTGCGCTCCTCGAGCGGCACGAACACGTCGGTGTCGCGCGTCATCACGACCTCGATGCCGGGCTCCTTCTCGAGCAGTCGGTTCAGCCGCAACGCCACATCCAGCGTCAGCTCCGACTCGCTGATCCCCGTCGCCTGGGCGCCGGGGTCGTGCCCGCCGTGCCCGGCATCGATGACCACGCGGGAGACGCCGAGGCCTAGCTGGCGCGAGAGCGAGAACTTGCCGTCTGAATTCGCCGACGGGCCGGAGGGCAGCGCCGGCGGGAGGGATGGGAACGCGCGTGTGGCCAGCGGTTTCGGGGCCGGCGGCAGGGGCGCCGGCAGGGCAGGGGCCGGCAGAGAGGCCACGAGCGGCACGGGAGTGTCGGCAATCGGCACGGACGCGGGCTTCGAGTTCGTCTTCGATGCGCGTGCCGCGGCCGGCGCAGTGGCCGCCGCCGGACCGGCCTTGAAGTCGATCACCATCCGGTAAGGGTTGTAGAGCGTGAACACGCTGTAGCTCTCCGCCCCCTGCATGTCGAACACGATGCGGGTGGTGTTGCCGGGGTGCCGGCCCAGGCGCACGACGGGCACGGGCTCACCGGCGAACCGCAGCGTGGCATCCTGGAGCGAGGCCACCGTGCGGGTGTCCTTCAAGTCGAAGAACACGCGGCGGGGCCGCTCGAGCTGCTCGGCGTGATACGACGACTCGCCGTCCATCGCGAGGGTCACGCGGATGCCGCCATCGATCGCGGCGCGGGTAATCTCGCGCAGCGTGACGGCACCCGGCACGGAGAGACTCGCGGCCGCCGCGGCGCTGCCGCTGGTCGCGGTCGGCTGCGCCACCACTGACGGCAGGGCGAGCAGGGGGAGCGGCGCCACCACATCAGCGGCGCGTGCCGCGCCCGGCCCGATGAGCGCGGTCGGCCATGAGACCTTCGCCGCGACGGGGGCCAGTGCCTTCGGCGTCCGCACGGCGGCCGACACCGTGGCCTGCTCGCTGCGATTCAGCGCGCCGTCCACCCGTGAGGCCAGCGAACTGGACGGATAGCCGCGCTTCAGTTGCATGAGCAGCCGTTCGGCGTTCCGGCGGTCGGAGGCCTGCCCGAAGCGCTCGTACGCGAGCAGCGCGACCTGTCCGCCCTGCCACAGGGCGTTGTCGCTGTAGCCGCTGCCCGGGAAGCGCCGCACGATGGCCTCGTAGGTCGCAACGAGCCCGCGCAGCCGCTGCAGCGTGGGGCGTCCGTTCTCCTCCCGGAGCACGCGCTCGCGCTCGAGTGCCCGCGCGTAGAGCGTGCGTGCCGCCGCCGCGGGCGCGGCGGCCGCCGGCAGGGCGGTTCCGATCGTGGCGGCCAGGAGCAGCACCGCACCAAGTCTGCGATTCATGGACTACCTCAGCTGCGCATCGACTTCGTCAAAGTAATCGGCCTTGACGAGAACTTCCCGTGATTTACCGCCGGCCGCGCCGGAAACGCCCGAGACAAGCCCCTCGGCCTCCATCATGTCCACCAGCCGCGCCGCGCGACTGAAGCCGATTCGCAGCCGCCGTTGGAGATACGAAATCGACGCCTGACCGCTCGAGACGACGATCCGGGCCGCCTCGTCGTACAGGTCGTCCTTCTCGAAGTCGAGGTCGCCGCCGCTCTTTTTCTCGTCCTCGGTGATCGAGGCGTCGTAGGTCGGCTTGCCCTGCTTGCGGAGAAAGCTCGCGAGCCGCGCGCTCTCCTGCTCGGAGATGTAGGGCCCGTGCAGCCGCACGAACCGCGACGAGGCCGGCGGAAGGTACAGCATGTCTCCCTTGCCGAGGAGCTGCTCGGCGCCGTTGCCGTCGAGAATCGTCCGCGAGTCGATCTTCGACGAGACGCGGAACGAGATCCGGGCGGGCAGGTTCGCCTTGATGAGACCGGTGATGACGTCCACCGACGGCCGCTGGGTCGCCAGAATGAGGTGGATGCCGACCGCCCGTGCCATCTGCGCGAGCCGGCAGATCGACTCCTCGACTTCGTGGCCCGCGACCATCATCAGGTCCGCGAGCTCGTCGATGAGCACGACGATGAAGGGGAGCGGCTTGACTTCGATGTTGTTGTCGTCGAGGACCGT
>JANPJN010000638.1:0-3875 GCA_031425515.1 Acidobacteriota bacterium
ATCTGATCGCGCCGTCCGCCGGTCCGCTCGGTTCCTTCGGCAATGACCTGATTGCGGTTGCGCATCTCGTCCGCCATGGACGAGGCCGGTGTGCCCACCGCCAGCACGTGCAGGGCGGCGCCGCTGGTCGCGAGCGCCTCGAGGACGTTCTGATACTGCAGGTTACTGAACTCGACCCCCTCCATCGTCACCGCCACAATCACGGGACGCTCCGCCTTGCGGCGGGAGAAGCCGCGGCTGACGTCCATGACGCCGTCGAGGAGGTACGCGCCCGAGCCGGAGCGCGCGTAAATGCGGGTGATGCCCTTCTTCAGCGCCGCCGTGTCGGTGGTCGAGGGGACCAGCGAGGTTGCACGGTCGGCCACGGTGACGATCCCGATCTCCGCGCGGCCTTTGAGCGCGTCCACGAATGCCGTCAGCCCCTCGCGCAGCGGCTGCAGTGCGTCGGTGGCCGCCTGGCTGTCGTCCACGAGCAGGACGACCTGCAAGGGATCGGTGGCTGGCTCGGCCCGCAGGACCTCGCGCGCCACGCCGTCCTCACGAACGGTGAAGTCGCCGGCGGCGAGCCCCGTCACAGGCACCGACCTGGGGCCGAGCACGCTCACGTAGACCCGCGCGGCGCGTGATTCTGCTGCGGAGGGCCGGGGCGCCTGCGAGGAGGGAGCGGCAAGTCCGAGCGCCAGGGCCGCGAGCCCGAGCGCCGACAACGCATGGATCATGTGGGAGCCTCAGGGTCGAGTATAGGCTTCGCCGGAGAGGAGCGTCAAGCGCTCAGAATCTCCGAAAATGTTGTCAGCAAGGGGTTTGCGGTTTCTTGACACCCCTCGGACCACATGCTATAAACAGCCCGGCCTCAAGTAAACGAGCAGGATCCCGCAGGAGGCCGCCTCGCCCATTTGTGCACGCCGATGCTCAGCAGCTACATCCCGATTTTCCTGTTCATAGTGGTCGCGACGGGCTTTGCGGTCGCGACAATCCTCATCTCGAAGCTGGTCCACGCCGAGAAGCCCAACACCGTCAAGCTCGAGCCCTACGAGTGCGGCATCGAGTCCTCCGGCGACGCCCGCGATCGCTACAGCATCCGGTATTACCTCATCGCCATGCTGTTCGTGATTTTCGACGTCGAGACGGTGTTCATGTTCCCGTGGGCGGTGTCGCTCGATCGGCTCGCGCTGTTCGGTCTGATCGAGATGCTCGTCTTCCTCTTCATCCTGGTGGTCGGCTACTTCTACGCCTGGAAGAAGGGGGCGCTCGAGTGGCAGCTCTGAGCGGGGACTGACCGCTCATGCCCGACTCCCCACCCGGCGGCAGCGTCCGCACGATCATTCCTCCAGCCGGTCCTGTCGAACAGGCCCCGCCTGACGGCCTCGAAGTGCCGGCGTTCCTGGCCGCGCTCCAGACCGCCCTGCCTGACGCCGTGGAGCATCTCTCCTGGTGGGTCGGAGACTGGACCGCCATCGTCTTGCGAACGCGCCTGCTCGAGGTCGCGGCGCGTCTCGCGGCGGCTCCGGGAGCGGAATTCGACGCCTGCGCGGACGTCACGGCGGTGGACTGGCCGCCACGCCAGCCCCGGTTCGACATGGTCTACTGCCTCTATTCGACCCGCCTGCACCATCGCGTCCGCCTCAAGATCCGCGCAGGGGAGGATGCGCCGGCCCCCTCGGTCAGCGGCATCTGGCCGGCCGCCGTCTGGCTCGAGCGCGAGGTGTTCGATCTGTTCGGCATCCCCTTCGACGGCCACCCCGATCTCCGCCGCATCCTGATGCCGGACGACTGGCAGGGGCATCCCCAGCGGAAGGACTATCCCCTCGAAGGGCCGGGCGAGCTGCTGATGGAGCACCCGATGGACTGGCTGCGCGTCACGCGCGCGAAGGACATCGAGTAGCCGATGTTCGACACGCACGAGCTCGTGCTCAACATGGGGCCGCAGCACCCCAGCACCCACGGCGTGCTGCGTGTGGTCCTGCGCCTCGACGGCGAGCGCGTGATCGGCTCCGACATCGTCATCGGCTACCTCCATCGCGGGATCGAGAAGCTCTGCGAGCATCGCGACTGGGCGCAGATCATCCTGCTGACCGATCGCATGGACTACGTCGCGGCCGCCAGCAACAACCTGGGTTACTGCGAGACGGTCGAAAAGCTGATGTCGCTCGAGGTGCCGCGCCGCGCACGCTACCTCAGGACCATCCTCGTGGAGCTGCAGCGCATCGCGAGCCACTGCCTCTGGCTCGGCACGCACGCGATGGATCTCGGCGCGATGACGGTCTTCCTCTACGCCTTTCGCGAGCGGGAGCTCGTGCTCGACCTCTTCGAGGAGTACTGCGGCGCCCGGCTCACCTACAACGCGATGCGAATCGGCGGCCTTCCGCTCGACATCCCGAGCGGGTGGGACCGCAAGGTCCGCGAGTTCTGCGGCCTGTTCGAGCGACGCGTCGCCGAGTACGAGGAGCTGCTCACGCACAACCGCATCTGGCTCGATCGCACGCGAGGCATCGGCGTCATCGGTGGCACCGAGGCGGTGGCGCTCGGCCTCTCCGGGCCCGCGTTACGGGGCTCGGGCGTGCCGCGCGACGTCCGCAAGGCCGAGCCCTACGCCGCCTACGCCGAGTTCCAGTTCGACGTGCCGGTCGGCACCAATGGCGACACCTACGACCGGTATCTCGTGCGGATCGAGGAGTTCCACCAGTCGCTCCGGATCATCCGGCAGGCGCTCGACGGCCTGCCCGAGGGCCCGGTCCTCGGCAAGGTGCCGCGGCTCATCAGGCCACCCGCCGGCGAGACGTATCACGCGATCGAGTCGCCGAAAGGGGAGCTCGGCTTCTTCATCGTCAGCGACGGCAAGTCGCCGATGCCGTACCGCTTCAGGGTGCGTCCGCCGTCGTTCTGCAATCTCCAGGCGCTGCCGCGTCTCATCCAGGGGCACCTGGTCTCGGACGTCGTCGCGCTCATCGGCTCGATCGATATCGTCGTCGGCGAGGTGGACCGCTGATGGTCGAGACCTGGGTCGTCCCGCTCCTGAAGATCGTCGTGCTGCTGAACGCGGTGCTCGTGTCGGTCACGTTCATGACGCTGCTCGAGCGGAAGGTGATCGCGTGGGTGCAGGTCCGGCTGGGGCCGATGCGCGTAGGGCCGCACGGCATCCTGCAGCCGATCGCCGACGCCCTCAAGCTGCTCATCAAGGAAGACATCACGCCCGTGCGCGCGGACCGGTGGGTGTTCACGCTCGCGCCGATCGTGTCGATGGTGCCGGCGCTCATGGCCTTCGCGGTACTGCCGTTCGACCGCGAGGCCAGCTTCTTCGGCTACCGCGTGGCGCTCGTGATTGCCGACATCAACGTCGGCCTGCTCTACATCGTCTCGATCGCGTCGATCGGGGTGTACGGCATCATCCTGGCCGGGTATGCCTCGAACAGCAAGTTTCCGCTGCTCGCGGGCCTTCGCGCCTCGGCACAGCTCATCAGCTACGAAATCGCCATCACGATGATGCTCGTCAGCATCGTCGTCATGTCCGGCACGCTCAGCATGGTGGGCATCATCGACGCGCAGTTCAACGCACGCCTCTGGTACGTGTTCGTCCAGCCGGTCGCCTTCGTGATCCTCTTCATCGGGGGGCTCGCCGAGACCAACCGCGCGCCGTTCGACCTCCCCGAGGCCGAACAGGAACTGACCGGCGGCTTCCACACCGAGTACAGCGGCATGCGCTTCGCCCTGTTCTTCCTCGCTGAGTACGCCAACATGATCGTCGTGTCCGGTGTGGCGACGACGCTGTTTTTCGGCGGGTGGCTGCGGCCGTTTCCCAACGTCGAGGCACTCGGGTTGCTCGGCGTGGTCCCCGGCTGGATCTGGTTCGTGCTGAAGACCTTCGTCTTCCTCTA
>JANPJN010000639.1:0-1847 GCA_031425515.1 Acidobacteriota bacterium
GAGCGGCGAGATCATCGAACCGCTGCGCGACCGGATCATCGGGCGCGTCACGCTCGAGAAGATCATCGACCCGCTCACCGGCGACGTCATCGTGGACGTCAACGACGCGATCAACGAGGAGAAGGCCTCGGCGGTCCAGGAGGGGGGCATCGAGAAGGTCCGCATCCGGTCCGTGCTCACCTGCGCGAGCCGCCGCGGCTGCTGCGCGAAGTGCTACGGGCGCGACCTTTCGACCGGCAAGCAGGTCGAGCTCGGCCTGGCGGTCGGCGTCATCGCGGCGCAGTCCATCGGCGAGCCCGGCACGCAGCTCACGATGCGCACGTTCCACATCGGCGGCACGGCGTCGCGGGTGTCGGAGCAGTCCACGCTCGACGCCAAGCACGTCGGCGTCGTGCGCTACCAGGGGCTGCAGGTCGTCGAGACCAAGGGGGAAGACAACGCCAACGCCGGCCAGCGCGTCGTCATGAACCGTACCGGGTCGCTCGTCGTGCAGGACTCGAAGGGGCGTGACCGCGAGCGCTACCCGATCGTCTACGGTGCGCGGCTGAAGGTCGCCGACGGCCAGCAGGTCGAAGTCGGCCAGATCCTGGTCGAGTGGGATCCCTACACGTTCTCGATCCTCACCGAGGATGCGGGCGTCGTGAAGTACAAGGATCTCGTCAGCGACGTGACGTATCACGAAGAGGTGGACGAAGTCACGGGGCTCTCGCGGAAGATCGTCGTCGATTCGCCGGACGAGAAGAAGCAGCCCCTCATCGAGGTCCGCGACAAGAACGGCAAGGTGACGCGCAAGTACCACATGCCGTCGCATGCCCACCTCATGGTCGAGGACGGGGAGTCGGTGTTTGCCGGCGAGGTGCTCGCGAAGATCCCGCGCGAGACGACCAAGACCAAGGACATCACGGGCGGTCTGCCGCGGGTCGTCGAGCTGTTCGAGGCGAGGAAGCCGCGCGAAACGGCGATCATCTCGGAAATCGACGGGCTCGTGCGGCACGGCGGCATCGTGAAGGGGCAGCGCAAGATCATCATCGTCCCGGAGGACGGGGGCGAGCCGAGGGAATACTCGCTGCCGCGCGGCGTGCACGTCAACGTCCAGGAAGGCGACCGCGTCCGCGCGGGCGAGCCGCTCATGGACGGGCCGAGCAATCCGCACGACATCCTGTCGGTCCTCGGAGAGAAGGCGCTGCACTCCTACCTGGTCAACGAGATCCAGGAGGTCTACCGGCTCCAGGGGGTCAACATCAACGACAAGCACATCGAGGTCATCGTCCGGCAGATGATGCGGTGGGTGAAGATCGAGGACGTGGGCGACACGGAGTTCCTGATCGAGGAGCAGGTCGATCGCTTCCGGTTCATGGAAGAGAACGAGCGCGTGATTCAGGCCGGCGGACGGCCGGCGACCGGGCGGCCGCTGCTGCTCGGCATCACGAAGGCGTCGCTCTCGACCGACTCGTTCATCTCGGCGGCGTCGTTCCAGGAGACGACGCGCGTGCTGACCGAGGCGTCGATTTCCGGCAAGGTCGATCATCTGCGCGGCCTGAAGGAAAACGTGACGATGGGCCGGCTGATTCCGGCGGGCACGGGCTTCGAGTATTACCGGCACGTGCACATCCCGGCGGACGAGCCGCCACCGCCGCCGCCGCCGACGCCGGAGGAGCTCGAGCTCGAGCGCGAGATGGAGTACTTCGTGGAGCCCGAAGAGGCGTTCACGAGAGACGACATCGAGTAAGGGGGTTACGCTGTCGGGATTCGGGGTTCGGGACTCGGACAAAGACGATGTGGCTTCCGCCTTCAGCCGGAAGGCAACAGACGAAGGGGCGATGATCGCAAGGTCATCGCCCTTTGCT
>JANPJN010000640.1:0-2722 GCA_031425515.1 Acidobacteriota bacterium
GCCCGGCCCGGGTGGCACAGGTCATTCGCGAGGCGCTCGCGCGCGGAGCGGACCGCGCGGTGCACGTCGAGGCGGACGCGCTCGCGTCTGCCGATGCCGCGACGGTGGCCGAGGCGCTGGCCGCCGCCATGCGCGACGAACACTTCGACCTCGTCTTGACCGGTCTGCAGTCCGACGACCAGGGCTTCGGCCAGGTCGGCGTGGTCCTTGCCGAGCGGCTGGGCATGCCGCACGCCACCATCATCATGGACGTGCAGGTTGCCGACGGGGCCCTGCGCGTGAAGCGGGAGCTCGAAGGGGGCTGGTTCCAGTGGCTCGCGCTGCCGCTGCCGGCGCTGCTCACCATTCAGAGCGGCATCAATCAGCTCCGCTACGCCACCCTCAAGGGGATCATGGCCGCGAAGAAGAAAGAAATCCGCAAGGTCGTCCCGTCGCCCCCGGCACCTCCCCTCCAGCGCATCGTCAGCGTTGCCTTTCCGGAGAAGGGGAAGGAGACACGGATGATCCAGGGGACACCCGCGGAGGCGGCGAAGGAGCTCGTCAGGCATTTGCGCGACGAGGCGAGGGTAATCCAGTGAAGATTCTCGTGATCGCCGAGCAGCGGGAAGGACGCCTGAACCGCGCGATCTGGGAGGCGGTCACCGCGGCACAGCAACTGGGAGGCCCGGTCACGGCGGTCGTGATCGGGGCGGGCGTTGACGCGGCCGCGACAGAGATCGCCGCCGCCGATCTGACGGACGTCGTGGTGATCGAGTCTCCCGCGCTCGCCGACTACACGTCCGACGGCTGGGTCGCGGCGCTGGCCGCCCTCATCGGCCAGGAGACGCCGTCACACGTCGTCTTTGCCCACACGTATCAGACGCGGGATTTCGCGCCGGCGCTTGCCGCGCGGCTTGGTGCGCCGCTGGTCACCGACGTCATTGCCGTCAAGACCGACGGGGACCGGCACCTCTACGTGCGGCCGATCTTCCAGGGCAAGCTGACCGCCGACATCGAAGCGACTGGCGCCGGACCGCATCTGCTCACCGTGCAGATCGGGGCCTTCCGCGCCGATCGGGCCGCGCGGGGGGCGTCGGCGGCGGTGATCCGGAAGGTCGATGCGGCGGTGGACGCCTCGTCTGTCCGCCAGCAGCCGGAAGCGCCGTTCAAGGAAGCGAAGCAGGCCGTCGATCTCTCGCAGGCCGAGCGCATCGTGGCGGTCGGGCGCGGGATCAAGGCGAAGGAGCATGTCGCCCTGGCCGAGCAGCTCGCGCAGGCGATGGGGGCGGAGCTCGCCGCCTCGCGGCCGATCTGCGACGCCGGATGGCTCCCGATGGATCGGCAGATCGGCAGTTCCGGGCAGACCGTCGCGCCGAAGCTCTACGTCGCGCTCGGCATCTCGGGTGCCATTCAGCACCTGGTCGGCATGAAGGGATCGCGGACGATCGTGGCGATCAACAAGGACCCCGAGGCGCCCATCTTCGAGATTGCCGACTACGGCATCGCGGGGGATCTGTTCGAGATCGTGCCGGCGATCGTGGCGGAGCTGAACAAATAGCTACCAGCTTCCGGCTGCCAGCTTCCAGCCCGTGAAGTTCTACAGCACGGCCACAGGGCGAAGCTAGAGCCGGTAACTGGAAGCGGGTAGCTGGAAGCTGATGAATCGCGATTCCCTCGATGTAGACGTTCTCATTGTCGGCGGCGGGCCGGCGGGGATGTCGGCTGCGCTGCGGCTCGCGCAGATCCAGAAGGCCCGTGGGGGAGAGCCGCTCGCGATTGCCGTCCTGGAAAAGGCGCGGGAGGTCGGCGCGCACATGCTGTCGGGTGCCGTGCTCGATCTCTCGGCCCTCCGCGAGCTGGTGCCCGATTATGCGGACCGTGGCGCACCGCTGGCCGCCGCGGTCGCGCGCGATCGGGTGTACTTCCTCACCCGGACGCGCGGGATCCCGTTCCCGGTCACGCCGCCTCCCCTCCGCAATCACGGCCATCACATCATCTCGCTCAACCGCTTCGTGAAATGGCTCGGCGGCCTGGTCGAGGCCGAGGGGGTCGACGTCTTCACGGGGTTTTCGGCCACGGAGATCCTGTACGAAGGCGACCGCGTGGCGGGTGTCCGGACGGGCGACCGCGGCATCGATCGGCACGGCGCGCAGAAGTCCACCTTCGAGCCGGGCGTCGACATCCGGGCGAAGGTCACGATCCTCACCGACGGCGTGCGCGGGAACCTGACAAAGGCTGTCGTGCGCCGGCTTGCGCTCGATGCCGGTCGCGCCCCGCAACTGTATGCCCTCGGCATCAAGGAGCTCTGGGAGGTCAAGGCCGGGCGCGTGCCACCTGGGGACGTCCTCCACACGATGGGGTACCCGCTGCGCCGCGACGAGTTCGGCGGCGGC
Organism: Acidobacteriota bacterium; assembly: GCA_031425515.1. Taxonomy (GTDB): domain Bacteria; phylum Acidobacteriota; class Vicinamibacteria; order Vicinamibacterales; family 2-12-FULL-66-21; genus JALZOC01. The sequence continues at coordinate 2,373 of JANPJN010000640.1, forward strand.
TTCATCTACGGGATGCCGGATGGCCTGGCCTCGGTGGGGTTCGTCGCCGGGCTGGATTATCGCGACCCGATGTTCGATCCCCACATCGCGTTTCAGCACTTCAAGCGGCATCCGCTCGTCGCCGCCCTGCTCGAAGGCGGGCAGATGGTGCGCTACGGCGCCAAGGCGCTGCCCGAGGGGGGCTGGCACACCATCCCGCGCGTGTACGGCGACGGCCTCCTCATCGCAGGGGATGCCGGGGGCTTTCTCAATTCGCTCCGGCTCAAGGGCATTCACCTCGCCATGCGGACCGGCATGCTCGCGGCCGAGAGTGCCTTCGAGGCGGTCCGGGCCGGCGACGTCTCGGCCGC
>JANPJN010000641.1:0-5241 GCA_031425515.1 Acidobacteriota bacterium
GCGAGGATGATCACCTTGCCGTAGCGGAGCTTGTCGAGCTCGAAGTTCTTGCCGAGCCCGCAGCCGAGCGCAGTCACCAGGTCCGACAGTTCCTTGTTCTCGAGCACCTTCGCGAGCGACGCGCTTTCGGTGTTCAGCACCTTGCCGCGAAGCGGCAGGATGGCCTGACGCGCGCGGTCGCGCCCCTGCTTCGCTGAGCCGCCTGCCGAGTCGCCTTCGACGATGAACAGTTCGCTGTTGTCGGCTGACGAGTTGGTGCAGTCGCTCAACTTGCCGGGGAGATTGAGGCGCGATGAGGTGGCGCTCTTGCGCGACACCTCCTGCTGCGCCGCGCGGCTCGCCTCGCGGGCCCGAGCGGCGAGAATCACGCGCGCGACGATCGACTCCGCCACGCTGATGTTCGTATTCAGCCAGTGCTCGAGTGCGGGCCGGAGCTGTGAGTCCACCGCCGACACCAACTCAGGATTGTTCAGCCGATCCTTCGTCTGCCCCTGGAACTGCGGCTCCGCGACGAAGATGCTGAGGACGCCGACCAGTCCTTCGCGGATGTCCTCGGCCGTCAGCGTGACCCCCTTGGGCGAGAGGTTGTGCGTGTCGATGAAGTTACGCACCGCCTTGCCGAGACCCGACCTGAATCCGCTCTCGTGCGTGCCGCCGGACCCGGTGGGGATCCCGTTGACATAGCTGCGCACGTGCTCGTCGGTGGACTGTGTCCACTGGAGCGCGATGTCGAGCCGCATGCCCCCGCCCTCGCCTTCCTTCGAGACGATGAAGGGGGCGTCGTGCACCGGCGTCGCGGACCGCTCGCGCAGAATGGTCTTCAGATAGTCGGCCAGTCCCTCGGAGTGCTGGAAGACGTGCTTCTCGTTGCGCGTCGCGTCCTCGAACGTGATCTTGACGCCCTTGTGGAGGTAGCTCGCCACCTCGAGCCGGAGCCTGATCGTCTCGGTGTCGAACTCGATCTTCGGGAAGATCGTCGCGTCGGGCCGGAAGAACACCGTCGTGCCGCTGCCGCGCGCGGGCCCCGTCTTCTGCAGCGCGCCGACCGGCTGCCCCTGCTTGAACCGCATCTCCCACTCGGCGCCATCGCGACGAATCGTGGCGACGAGCTCCTTCGAGAGCGCATTGACGACGCTCGCGCCGACGCCGTGGAGACCGCCGGCGGTCTTGTAGTTGCCCGCCTCGAACTTGCCACCGGCATGAAGCGTCGTGAAGATCACTTCGACGGCGCTCTTCTTTGTCTTCGGATGCTTGTCGATCGGAATCCCGCGCCCGTCGTCCGCCACCGTAATCGACGAGCCGTCGTCGTGCAGTGTGACGGTGATGTTCGACGCGTAGCCGTTCATCGCTTCGTCGATGGAGTTGTCGAGAATCTCCCAGACGAGATGGTGCAGGCCCGAGGCGCCCACGCCACCGATGTACATGCCGGGTCGTTTCCGGACGGGCTCGAGGCCCTCGAGAACCGTTATGTCTTTTGCGGTGTAGGTTGTTGGCATCCGGAGGGGTTCTACACGGCTCTAGTCGAGGAGCATCGCGCCCGGGTCTTCGACGAGCTGCTTGATGCGCACGAGGAACTGCACGGCCTCCGACCCATCGACGATCCGGTGGTCGTAGGTCAGGGCGATATACATCATCGGCTTGATGACGACCTGGCCGTTCTGCGCGACGGGACGCTGCTGAATCGCGTGCAGGCCCAGGATGCCGACCTGGGGTGGATTCAGGATCGGGGTGCTGAGAAGCGACCCGAAGACGCCGCCGTTCGTGATCGTGAACGTCCCGCCCTTGAGATCCGCGAGCGACAGCGACCCGTCCTCGGCGCGACGGGCAAAATCGCGGATCTGCTGTTCGATGCCGGCAAACGTCATCTGATCCGCATCGCGCAGGACGGGGACGACGAGCCCTTCGCTGGCGCCGACGGCGACGCCGATGTCGTAGTAGTGCTTGAGGACCATCTCGTCCCCCTGGATCTCCGCGTTGATACGCGGAAAGGCCCGGAGGGCGCCGATGGACGCCTTGATGAAGAACGACGAGATCCCGAGCCCCACGCCGTGGCGATCCTTGAAGGGCTGCTTGTGCCGTTCGCGCAGCGCCATGACCGCCGACATGTCCACCTCGTTGAAGGTGGACAGCATCGCGGCGGTACTCTGCGCCTCGACCAGGCGGCGGGCAATCGTCGCGCGGCGCTTCGACATGCGCACGCGTTCTTCCGTCCGATCCCCCCGGGAGCGCTTCGGAGCTTCGGCGATCGGTGGGGCGGGGCGGGCTTTCGCGTCGCGCGGGGCGTCCGCGGACGCGGGCGCGGCAACTGCCGCGGCCGGAACGACCGCACCCGACTCCGGCGCAGCCTCCGCGGCCGCCTCGACATCGCGGCGCATCACGCGGCCGGCGTCTCCGCTCCCCTTCACCCGGCTGAGATCGACGTCCTTGTCCTCGGCGGCCTTGCGCGCCGTCGGTGTGGACCGCGTCTTGTCGGATCCGGCCGGAGCTTTCACGGCAGGCTGCTTCCGGGCCGTGTCCGCCGGCTGCGTCCGGGCCGCGTCTGCAGCCCCGGGCGCCGCTGCCTGTCCTGCGGCAGGACTCCCGGCCGCGGCATCCTCGATGACGCCCAGCACCTCACCCACCTTCACATCGTCGCCATCCTTACGGTCGATGCGCGCGAGGACTCCCGCCTGGGTTGCCGCGACTTCGAGATCCACCTTGTCGGTTTCGAGCTCGACGAGCGGATCGCCGATCGCGACAGCGTCCCCTTCCTTGCGCAGCCATTTGGCGATCCGGGCATCGACGATCGACTCGCCGACTTCCGGCACGACTATGTTCGACGGCATCTGATCGTTATCCCTTGCTGCTCGTGAGCTGGCTGTCCTGCCGCGCCTTCTTCGCCACGGCGCCTTCGGTGCGCGGACCAGACGATTCGCCGAAGGCCTGGTTCACCAGCGCCTGCTGCGCAAGCGCATGGCGCGAGACGGACCCTTCGGCGGGGCTGGCGCTTCGAGGACGCGCGATCCGGCGCACCGGCCGGCCTCCGGCGACCTCCTGCAGGTGCGGACGGATGAAGTCCCAGGCGCCCATGTTCTCCGGTTCTTCCTGCACCCAGACCACCTCGGTGGCCCTGGTGTAGACATCGAGCATCGCGCGGAAGTCGCGCATCGGGACGGGATACAACTGCTCGACGCGGCAGATGGCGATGTCGGTGCGCGTGGCGCGATGCTCGCTCGCGAGCAGATCCGCGTATACCTTGCCCGAGCAGACGAGCACGCGCCGGACGCTGTCGGCGCGCGCGGCCGCCTCCTCGTCCTGCAGCACCATCTGGAACCGTCCCTCGGCGAGGGACCGCGGGGTCGAGGCCACCGTCGCGTGCCGCAGCAGGCTCTTCGGAGTGAGGACGACGAGCGGGAGCGGATCGACCTGCAGGAGTGCTGCCTGGCGCCGCAGCAGGTGGAAGTATTGCGCCGCGGTAGTGCAGTTGGCGATCCGGATATTGATGTCGGCGGCGAGCTGGAGGAACCGCTCCGGCCGGGCGCTCGCGTGATCGGGCCCCTGCCCTTCATGGCCGTGCGGCAGCAGCATCACGAGTGACGGCTTCGTGCCCCACTTGCTGCGCGCCGACACCAGGAACTCGTCGATCATCACCTGCGCGCCGTTGATGAAGTCGCCGTACTGCGCTTCCCAGATGACGAGGCGCGAGGGCTCCTGGATGTTGTAGCCGTACTCGAAGCCGACCACCGCATTCTCGGTGAGCGGGCTGTTGTGGATCTCGAACGCCGCGCGCGCCTGGGGCAGGGCCTGCAGCGGGACGTGGACCTTGCCGTCCACGGCGTCGTGCAGCACGGCATGCCGGTGGCTGAACGTGCCGCGCTCGACGTCCTCCCCCGTCAGCCGGATGCTCACGCCGTCCGACAGGATGGACGCGAGGGCAATCTCCTCGGCCGTGGCCCAGTCCACCGTGCGCTCGTCGAGCCCAGCGAACATCGGCCCGCGCTTCTCGCGCATGCGTTCGAGCTTGCGATGGATGGTGAAGCCGTCCGGCACCTTGAGCAGCGCGTCGTTCAGTTCGCGCAGCCGTTCGATCGGCACGAGCGTCTCCGCCTTCGAGGCCGCGCCGGGGGGCGCAGGGGCTGGCTCCGGCTCTACGAAATCCCGCTCGGGCTTGAGCTCGTCCATCGCGCGCTGGAGCTCCGCGGTGTGCTTCTTGACGAGCCCCTCGGCGTCGGCTGCGCTCGTCTGACCGCGCTCGCCCAGCGTGCGCGCCCACTGCTCCCGGACGGTCGGGTGGCTGGTCACTTTCTGGTACATGAGCGGCTGTGTAAAGGCCGGCTCATCCCCTTCGTTGTGCCCGTGACGGCGGTAGCCGATGAGATCGATGAGGAAGTCGCGCTGGAAACGCTCCCGATACGCCGCCGCGAGCCGTGCCGCTTCGACGCACGCTTCCGGATCGTCGGCGTTGACGTGGACGATCGGGATCTTGAAGCCACGTGCGAGTCCGCTCGCGTACGAGGTGCTGTACGCGGCTTCGGGCCCGGTCGTGAACCCGAGCTGGTTGTTCGCGATGATGTGGATCGTACCGCCGGTCTGGTAGCCGGGGAGCCGCCCCAGGTTGAGCGTCTCGGCCACGACTCCCTGGCCCGGAAACGACGCGTCGCCGTGAATCAGGATCGGGAGGCTGCGTGCCGGGTCGAACGCCGCCGCGCCCGGCGTGTCCACGACCGTCCCGGCTGCGCGGGCCATCCCCTCGACGATCGGATCCACTGCCTCGAGATGGCTGGGGTTGGGGGGCAGCGAGACCACGACGTCCATCTCGCGCCCGCCCTTGAGCGCCCGATGCGCCCCGGCGTGATACTTGACATCGCCGGTCCACGCCATGTCCTCGTGGAACCCTCGCGAGGACACCGGCTCCTTGAACTCCGCGAGGATCTGGGTGTAGGGCTTGTTGAGGACGTGCGCCATCACGTTCAGGCGACCGCGATGGGCCATGCCGATGAGGATGTTGCGGATGCCTCCTTCGGCGGCCTCTCCGATCAACTCGTCGAGCAGCGGAACGAGGATGTCGAGCCCCTCGATCGAGAACCGCGTCTTTCCCGGAAACACGCGGTGCAGGAAGCGCTCGAACACTTCCACCTGCGTGAGCCGGTCGAGGATGGCGGTCGGACTGATCGGATCCGCGGGCGCGCGAAAGCGTCCCCCCTCAGCCGCATGCCGCAGCCACTGCCGTTCCTCGGGTACGAAGACGTGCGCGTAGTCGTA
>JANPJN010000642.1:0-2859 GCA_031425515.1 Acidobacteriota bacterium
CGGACGGCACTGCGCGGCGCGTCGAACCCACCCGCCACCGCGCCGGTCTCGGGCGACCACCCCGGCGCGTAGTACGTCGATGCGGGGATGGCGCCGGTGTCGGTGTCGGGAGAGTTGCCCAGCGTCCAGTCGAAATACTTCAACCCCCACGAATCGAAGTGCGTGCTGTAGTCGGCGTTCAGCGTGTGGCCGTCGCCGTTGGTGTCCTGCCCGGGCGACGCATCATTCAGATAGCGGCCGCTGAGCTCCCAGGCCTGCCCCGCCAGCGGCTGGCCCGGCGCGTAGAGGCCACCCTGCCGCAGCCAGTCCCGGAACTCCGCGACGACAAAAGGGGAATAGTCGGCCAGCACCGCAGCCGGCCGGTCGGACGAGGGGTCGGCGACGGTCTGCACCGCCGGGTCGTACGCCAACTCGACTTCGCCATCGCCGCTCGCCGAGACGATCGTCTCCGGATACTGCGCGATACGGAGCGCCAGGCGCCGGCCGACCTCGCGCATGTAGGCCTCCTGCAGGCGGCGCTGCTTCCGGGCGTAGCGCGAGTAGGTGGACCAGCCCGAGGCGAGTTCATGCCGCGAGTACCACTGCATGTTCCGGCGGTCGTTCGCTTCCCCCGCGATCTCCACGGGGTCGGACGTCTGGCGGATCGCGGTGAGGAAGGAGAGCCCGATCGGAATCTGGTTCGCGATGGCTCGATTGATGGCGGTGTCCATCTGGCTGAACGTTCCCGCGAGCCCCGCTCGAACCGCCGCGGGGTTCGACGGATCCACCCGCGGGTCGCTCATCGTGATTCCGATGTAGGCCGAAAAGCCCACCTTCACGCGACCCCCCTCGCCGATGCGCGACCTCAGGTCCTTGACCTCCGCCGCGAAGGCCTCGTTGGTGCTGCTCCAGAATCCGGTCCAGTGCGGGAGGATGTACGTGATGTTGCGATGCGCGACGGCGGTCGCCTGCGCGCGCGGCGCGTCGGGTGCCAGGAGTACGCCGAGCGCGGCGGCGAGCGCGAGCGCTCGCCGCAAGAAGGTCAGGATGGGCATGGGACAGCCCATCGTAGCTGAAGCCGGTGGAGCTTCAGCTCAGCAGGCGAAAGTTCCAGGGACGATCGATGGACGCCGTCGCCGGCCGCTGGGGCTGAAGGACGATGCGGATCGGGATGCGGGTGCCGGCGGCCACGATCTCGAAGTCGTGGTCTCCGGCGAATCCGAGACCGGGCTGCCAGTAGAGCACGCCTCGCGACGAGTCGAACGAGGCGCCCGCAGGGAGCGGACGCAGCCTTCCGCCGACGACCGCGTAGGCCTCGTAGTTGGCGGCGCCGGCGCCCGACGCGTCAACGACGACGCGCTCCATCATGCGGGCGAGCACCAGGCGACGCCCCGTGGCGTTCGCGGTGACGGGTGTGGCCGCGCGATGGCGATAGCCGTGACGGGCGGCGACGGGTGTGCGTGTGTCCACCGGCGCGGTGTCGGACGCCAGCCGCCCGAGATCGACGCCGGCCAGCCGCGATTCCGGCGCCTGGATGAAGGGGGCGACATTCACGGGGGCGAGCGCCGCACTGCCGTTCACGATGGTGAAGTAGCGGCTGCCGATGCCGTCGGACAATCCGTTGTCGGCCGTCACGCCCCACGCAATCGTGTGCACGCCGTCGGCGTAGGCGGTCGTATCGAGCGTGAAGACGCCGAGCGCCTTGCTGATCCCGGGGTAGGTCGCGGCGTCGAAGAGCGCCGTGAGGTCGCTCCGGCTGGTCCATCCTCCGGGCGTCCCGACACCGATGCCGTCCACGACGACCGTGACCGTGGCGGATGGCGTCATCCCCGGCGAGGCCAGCGCGCCGCGCGCGAGCACCCAGCCGAAGTTGGCGAAGGACGTTCCCGATACGGTCTGTCCCTGCTCCGGAGTGTCGATGCCACCGAACGGGCCCGTCGCACTCGCGTTGTTGGCGACAATCGTCTTCGACCCGATCAGCGCCTCGTGCCCGTCCCGATCGGTCGCGTAGATCCGCAGCACGAACGTCCCGTTGCCTCCCGAAGGCAGGAAGTTCGTGAGCATCAGGTAGCCCCACCCTCCCCGATAATTCTTCGGCAGCGTCGGAAACATCGCCTCGATATCCGACCGGGCGTCGTCCACACGCACGGCATCACCGACGAACACGCGGCCGGGCGGGTTGGAAGGCTCGCCAGGCAGGGCATCCCGGTACACCTTGACGGACGTCGCGTCGATGTCGTCCAGCACCCAGCCGGTGACCGCGATCGAACCGGAGACCGTCGCGCCGTCCTGCGGCGTGTCCACCGCGCCGATGGGCGGCGCGCCCTGCGAGGCGATTCGGTAGGTGGCGGTCACCTGCTGGCCGGGGTTGAGAATCGTGTTTGGCGCGCACTCCGTGACGGTGATGATCCCCTGCCCCTCACCGCCGCCGGGAAACACCTGCGGCACGAGCGAAACGGTGAACGATCCGTTGCCCGTGCCCGACGCCAGCGAGATCGCGAAATTGCCGTTCGAGCTGCTGGCCGTCCAGCAGGGGGCGGCGCCGGGCCCCGCGAAGCTGACGCGGACGGACTGCGATCCCGTGGTGACCGTCCCGCCCGTCACGCCGAAGTTGAGCGCGGACCGGCTGAGCACCAGCCGCGGCTTCTGGACGAAGGTGCTGTCGATGACGAGCGGCTGCTTCGCATAGACCTGAGTGGTGTTCGTCCCGTCGGTGACCTTCGCGTAGATGTAGTACGGCGTGCCCGGGGATGTCGGCAGCGACTGCGGAATCGCCCACACATACTGTCCGGCGGTGGCGTTCACGATGTCGATCAGCGTCCCGCTGTTGAAGTCGTTCGCCACGGTCGTGTAGTAGAGCTCGACGGTCCCGGCGGACTC
>JANPJN010000643.1:0-1583 GCA_031425515.1 Acidobacteriota bacterium
GGCTACTCCGCAGCGCTGAACCGTTCCGTGCGGGTGGCGCTCGCTGTGGGAGGGGCGCCGGAGTCCGACGGGCGGTTCGACTGGGTCCGAATCGAGACGCGCTGAGGAAGCACGCCTCCTCCCACCGTAGTCACTCGAAGCGCTCAAGAGCCACCGCCGGTAGGGCCGCAATCGCTCCGCGGCAGGCGGCTGGACCATTGACACCTCGCCGGCGCGAGCTTACAATGACCGTGCGTTCCCGCGCTGCAAATCCTTCATTATGAATAAATCTGGCGCCCGATCCCTGCCGCCGGTTCGAGGCTGCAGCCGGGGCCTTCGACGATCCCGGCGACGGCCGGACGCGTCGGTGGGGCTGGATCGGCAGACGCTTCCGGTTCCCCAGCTCCGGCGGCGGTGAGGAGGTCCCGAATGGATGACGTGGTGAACCGGCTGGCCCGCGAGCTGTCCGACGCCATTGCTGCCGCTGTCGCGGAGGATCCGCGAGTGGAGGCATGCCGCGAGCGGGCCCGGGCGGCCGGCTTCGAGATGAAGGTCACGCTCGAGGCCGTGATCGGGTTCATGAGCCGGACGACGCCGGGGGCATTGGCGAAAGTCACCCCCGCGCCCCAGAAGGCCGCGCGCGCCACCGAACGGCGCACGTTCGACATCAGCGCCAACGACAAACGGTTCCTGCGGTCGCTCCGCATCGCCGCCGACGAGGCCCAGGAAAAAGAAGTCGAGTAGCCCGCGGACCGGCAGCCTCCTCACTCCTCGAGGAGGCTGCTGCCCGTCATCTCGCACGACAGGGGGATGCCCAGCAGCCCCAGCAGCGTCGGCGCGACATCCCGCAACGATCCATCCCGCAGTCGTCTTCCCGCCAGATCCTCCGCGCACAGGATGACAGGCACCGGATTCGACGTGTGCGCCGTATGCGGCACCTTCAGCACGTCGTCCCACAACTGCTCCGCGTTGCCATGATCCGCCGTCACGAGGGCGCGCGCGTCAGCGGCCTTGAGGGCCGCCAGCATCCGCCCGAGGCAGACGTCGATCGTCTCGACGGCGGCAATCGTCGCCGCGACGTCGCCGGTATGTCCGACCATGTCAGCATTCGCGAAGTTGCAGATGACGACTTCGTGCTTCCGGCCGGTGATGTCGGCGACCAGCGCATCGGCGATGCCCGGCGCGCTCATCTCCGGCTTCAGGTCGTAGGTCGCCACCTTCTGCGACGGCACCAGGATCCGTTCCTCCCCGACGTACGGCTCTTCGCGTCCGCAGTTGAAGAAGTAGGTAACGTGCGCGTACTTCTCCGTCTCCGCCAGCCGCAGGTTCGTCCGGCCGTGCTCCTGCAGCACGTCGGCCAGGTTGCCGCTGAAGGTCTGCGGCGTGAAGACGACCGGCAGACCGAACGTCCGGTCGTACACCGTCATCGTCGTGTACTGCATGCGCGGACGGTGCGGCCGATCGAAGCCGTCGAAGTCGTCCAGCGCCAGCGCGCGGGTGATCTGGCGCGCACGGTCCGCACGGAAGTTGAAGAAGATCACCGAGTCCTGATCCCGGATGGGACCGATCGGCTGGCCGTCGGGACCGGAGACGACGATCGGGCG
>JANPJN010000644.1:0-8787 GCA_031425515.1 Acidobacteriota bacterium
ACCGAGTTCGTCCGCAGCGGCTGGGACATCCGCGCGATGCAGCGGCTGATTGTGACCTCCGCGACGTACCGCCAGTCGGCGCGCGTGACGCCGGCGCTCCTCGAGAAGGACCCCGAGAACCGCCTGCTGGCCCGCGGCCCGCGCACCCGCATGCCGGCCGAGATGATCCGCGACACGGCGCTGGCCGCCGCCGGCCTGTTGAACGATCGCATCGGCGGCCCGAGCGTCTCGCCGTACCAGCCGGCCGGTCTGTGGGAGGAGATGGCGTTCGGCGACGGGTTCTCCGGCCAGCAGTACGAACAGAGCCACGGCCGAGACCTCTATCGCCGCGGGATGTACACGCTGTGGAAGCGCACGGTGCCCCCCGCGTCGCTGGCCACGTTCGACGCGCCGAACCGCGAGAAGTGCACCGCCCGTCGGGCGCTCACGAACACGCCGCTGCAGGCGCTCGCCCTGATGAACGACCCGACCTATGTCGAAGCGGCGCGCGCGCTGGCCGAGCGCGCGTTGACAGAAGGGGGAGCGGACGCCGACCGCCGCCTGACGTACGCCTTCCGCCTGGCCACGTCGCGGGCGCCGGCGGGACGCGAGCTGAAGGTGCTTCGCACGCTGCTCGATCAGCGCCGGGCCGCCTACACCGCCGACCGCGCGTCGGCGCTGAAACTGATCGCTATCGGCGAGTCACGCCGGGATCCCGTGCTCGACCCCGTCGAGCTCGCCGCCTGGACGACCGTCAGCAGCGTGATTCTCAACCTGGACGAGGCGGTGAGCAAGTGACCACACCCAAGAAGCCGGCGCACACCCACATGCCCGCACCCTCGCTGGCCCTGACCCGGCGTCAATTGTTCGGCATGTCGGCACAGGGCATCGGCGTGGCGGCGCTCGCGTCGCTCCTGGGCCGTGACCTGGGAGCAGCGGTCCTGGGTGGACAGCCCACACCCGCCGCGGGCGGACTGATCGGCCTCCCGCATTTCGCGCCGAAGGCGAAACGGGTCATCTTCCTGCACCAGTCGGGGGGTCCCTCGCAGCTCGAGACGTTCGACTACAAGCCGGGCCTCGCTCAGTACCAGGGCACGCAGATTCCGGACTCGGTGCGGCAGGGGCAGCGCGTGGCGCAGACCATGGGGCAGTCGTCGCTCCCGGTGGCGCGCTCGATGTACGGCTTCGCGCAGCACGGGCAGTCGGGCACGTGGGTGAGCGAGCTGCTGCCTCACACCGCGAAGATCGTGGACGACATCAGCGTCATCCGGACGATGAACACCGAGGCGATCAATCACGATCCGGCCATCACCTTCATCCAGACCGGGTTCCAGCAGCCGGGGCGCCCGAGCATGGGGGCGTGGCTCAGTTACGGCCTGGGCAGCGACAATCAGAACCTTCCGGCCTTTGTCGTCCTGCTCTCGCAGGCCCACGCCATCAACACGGATCAGCCGCTGTTCTCGCGGCTGTGGGCCAGCGGCTTTCTGCCCTCGAGTTATCAGGGGGTGCGCTTCGGCACGGGCAGTGCGCCGGTGCTGTACCTCGACGACCCGCCGGGTATCAACCGGCAGACGCGCCGCCAGATGCTCGACGCCGTCGCCAGGCTCAACACCTTCACGCACGAGTCGTATGGCGATCCGGAAGTCGAGACGCGCATCGCGCAGTACGAGATGGCGTATCGGATGCAGACCTCGGTGCCAGACCTGATGGATCTCTCGAAGGAGCCGGACTCGGTCTTCGAGATGTATGGCCCCGAGTCGCGCAAGGCGGGCACGTACGCCGCCAACTGCCTGCTCGCACGGCGGCTCGCCGAGCGCAACGTCCGCTTCATTCAGCTCTACCACCGCGGATGGGACCAGCACAAAGACCTGCCGCGCGATCTCGCGCTGCAGTGTCGCGGCACCGATCAGCCGACGGCGGCCCTCATCACCGACCTCAAGCAGCGCGGACTTCTCGACGACACACTCGTCATCTGGGGCGGGGAGTTCGGTCGCACGGTCTTCAGCCAGGGCAAGCTGACGGAGGCCAACTACGGACGCGATCACCATCCGCGCAACTTCTGCATGTGGGTCGCCGGCGGCGGGACGAAGCGCGGGTTCGTGCTGGGCGAGACCGACGACTTCAGTTACAACGTCGTCTCGGACCCGGTCTCTGTCTACGACCTCCAGGCCACGATCCTCCACCTGCTCGGCGTGGACCACAAGCGGCTCACGTACCGGTTCCAGGGGCGCGATTTCCGGCTGACCGACGTCCACGGCGAGGTGGCGGCGAAACTGCTCGCCTGACGCGGCGCCGACGGAGGTGTCGTGCATGCGCGGCTCGAGGGCCGCCGCCGGAATACGGAGAACGGGCGCTCGCCGCTCGCCCTCGCTTACCGGTGAATCGCGAGGAAGGGAGAGACGCGTGCCGCCCGGAGCGCCGGGATGCCACTCGCCGCGAGCGCCGCGGCGCCGAGCGCCAGCGGCGCGAGCACGAACGTCAGCGGATCGAGGTCGTGCATCTTGAACACCAGCTGCTGCAGGGTCCGTGCGGCAAACACGGAGGCCACAAGCCCGAGTGCGAGTCCGGTGCCGGCCAGCCTCGCCCCCTCGAGCACGACCATCCGGACGACGCGGTTTGGCGAGGCCCCCACCGCCATCCGGATGCCGATCTCGGGAATGCGCTGCGACACGGCGTAGGCCATGACCCCGTAGACGCCCACCACCGCCAGTGCCACCGCCAGCACTGCGAAAATGATCAGCAGCACCATCTGCAGGTGAGGCTGGGCCACGCTGCCGGCCACGGCGGTCTCCATCGTCCGCACACTGACGAGTGGCTGCGCGGGATCGATCTTGCCCAGCGCGGCGCGGACCGCCTGCACGATGGTGCCGGGATCCTGCGTCGTGCGGACCACGAGCGCGGTGTTGCGGTAGATCCCGGCGAGAATCTCGTCCGCCTCCTGGCCGTAGGGTACGAACATCTCCGGCTTCGCGCCGATTTGGAAGGACTGCTTCGTGTCCCCCACCACCCCGACCACCTCGAGCGTCGGGTCTTCTTCTGACGGTTCGGTCCCGAGCTGAATCCGCTGGCCGAGCGGGTCGGAACCCGGGAAGAACTGGCGCGCCATCGACTCGTTGATCACGACGACCGGCGGAGCCTCCCGCGTATCGCTTGCCGCCAGCCCTCGTCCCCGCAGCAGCGGCACGCGCAGTGTCGGCAGATAGTCCGGTGTCACGGCGCGGTACCCGGCCATGACGTAGTCGGCCGGGCTCTGCGGCGGCTGCGCCACGCGGTTGAAATGGATGGACGGCCCCGCGCCAGCCATCGGCAGCGTGGTCGTGATCGCGGCCGATTCGACGCCCGGCAGCGCGCCGATGCGCTCGACGCTGCGTTCGACGGCGGCGGTGCGGTCGTCGTGGTGCTCGTAGCCGAGCGGGGAGAGCGGAAGATTGACGAGCAGCAGGTTGGCCAGGTCGAACCCCGGCGGCGCCGACGTCATCGCATCGAAGCTGCGCAGGGCCTGGCCCGCCCCGACGAGGAGGACCAGTGCGAGCGCGATCTCGGCCACGACGAGGCTGGCGCGCATCCGTCGATGCCTGCGGCTCGCCGAGACGCCGCGTCCGTCCTCCTGCAGGGAGCCCTGAATGTCGACCGCGGTCGCGTGGAGGGCCGGCACGAGCCCGAAGACGAGGCCCGTCGCCATCGACAGCCCCACCGCGAACCAGGCGACGGTCCAGTCCACTCCAATCCTGCTCGCGCGCGGCAGCGCCGCCGCGGGCGCGCCGGTGAGCTCCAGAAACGTGACGCCCCACCACGCGAGGAGCAGCCCTCCCGCGCCGCCAATCGCCGAGAGCAGCAGGCTCTCCGCGACGAGCTGCCGGACGATGCGCCCGCGGCTGGCGCCGAGGGCAATGCGGACCGCGATCTCCTTCTGGCGTCCGACGGCGCTCGCGAGGAGGAGGTTGGCGACGTTCGCGCAGGCGATGAGGAGCACCAGGAAGACGGCGGCCGAGAGCATCAGGAGCGCGGGGCGCACGTTCTGGACGACCTGATCCTGCACGCGGTTGACCAGGATTCGGCTGCCGGCGTTGGAGTCCGGGAACTCCTGTTCGAGGTCGCGCGCAATCGCGTCCATGTCCATCCGCGCCTGGGTGAGCGAGACGCCCTCCTTCAGCCGAGCGACGGGGTAGATGCCCGGGTGCCATCCGCGGTCGTCTGGCAGCGTGTCGGCCCAGGGGCCGAACGGCAGGTAGAGCTCGGCCGATTGAAAGAGCTCGAAGCCTTCCGGGAGGATGCCGACGATCACGTAGGGCTGCTGATCGAGCTGTACGACTCGCCCGAGCAGCCGTCCCTCGGCGAACCTGCGGGCGGCGAACCCGGCGCTCACGAGGGCGACCCCCTGGGCGCCGGGGAGATCGTCCGCGTCGCTGAACGTGCGCCCTTCGTCGATGCGGACGCCAAGCAGCGGAAGCAGCGTGGCGGAGATCATCGTGACGGGCAGGCGCTCGGGTTCGCCCGCGCCCGACAGCGTCATGCTGGTCGGGCGAAAGGCGCCCATCGCGGTGAAGGAGCGGGCCCGGTCCCGCCAGGCGTTGTAGTTGTCGCGGGTGACCGACAGCTGTGGGACCTGGGCCGTCCGTTCGTTCAGGATGACGACGCGTTCCGGATCCGTGTAAGGGAGCGGGGCGAGCACCACGGCGTGGAGCACGGTGAAGACCGCCGTCGTGGCGCCGATGCCGAGCGTCAGGGTGATGAGCGCGATTGCCGAAACCCCCGGTCTCGTCCGCAGGTTCCTGAGCGCCAGTCGCAGATCCCGCATGGCCGCAGTGTACAGGGCAATCGGTCGTGGATGCGCGGACCCGCCGTGATTGATATATTCAGGTGGGCGGGCGCCTCTCAGGCACCGCCGGACCCACACTAGAGAAATCAGGAGAGCCCGTGAAGATCAGGACGTTCGCGATCGCATTCACCCTGACGGCCGCCGCCGCTGGCGCCCGGCCGCCCGCGCCCGGCCAGGCCGCCCGCCCGGCGGATCCCACTGCGCCGACGACGGCCGCTCCGGCGCAGCCGCCCGCGGCCTCACCCGCGCAGCCTGCCCCGGCACAGCCGGCACAGGGCGCGGCTCCGGCACAGCCGGCGCAAGGCGCCGCCGCGCCGCAGCCCGCACAGCCGGCCTACCCGGGTGTCGATCCGCGGGCGCCGAACGCGCCTCAGCTGAAGGCAGCCTCGCCCGGGCAGACGCGCGTCCCCGAGGCCAAGGGGAACGTGGCATTCGAGGTGGTGACGGTTGCGTCCGGACTGGAGAAGCCGTGGGGGCTGGCGTTCCTGCCGGGCGGCCGCATGCTCGTCACCGAGAAGCCGGGGCGTCTGCGCGTCGTGGACGCCGCCAGCACCCTGTCGGAACCGGTCGCGGGTCTCCCCGATGTCGATCCGCGCGGCCAGGGGGGCCTGCTCGACGTGGCGATCGATCCGGCGTTCGCGACCAACCGGCTGATCTACTGGAGCTACGCCGAGCCGCGCGAGGGCGGCGTCAACAACACCGCCGTCGCCCGGGGGGTGCTGACCGACGGCCCCGCGCCCCGCGTCGAGAAGGTCCAGGTCATTTTCCATCAGACGCCCTCGCTCAACTCGCAGCAGCACTACGGCGGCCGGCTCGTGTGGGGGCGTGACGGCACGCTCTTCGTCACGATGGGCGACCGTTCGACCCTCGAGGGCCGGATGCAGGCCCAGCGGATGGACGGCCTGATCGGCAAGATCGCCCGCATCAACAGCGACGGGTCCATTCCCAAAGACAATCCGTTCGTCGGCAAGGAGGGGGTGCCTCCCGCGATGTGGTCGCTCGGGCACCGCAACGCCGAAGCCGCGACGCTGCACCCCCAGACTGGGGAGTTGTGGGAGGTCGAGCACGGCCCCCGCGGCGGCGACGAGCTCAACATCGCGCGCAAGGGGCGCGACTACGGCTGGCCCTCGATCACGTACGGCATCGAGTACAACGGTGCGGGAATTGCCGGAGGCGCCACGGCGAAAGAGGGCATGGAGCAGCCGATCTACTACTGGGATCCGGTCATCGCGCCGAGCGGCATGGTCTTCTACACCGGGAACCTCTTCCCGGCCTGGAAGAACAATCTCTTCATCGGCGGTCTCGCCAGCACGAACCTGGTGCGGCTGGTGGTGTCGGGTGAACGCATCACGGGTGAGGAACGGCTCCTGACGGATCTGCAGCCGCGCGAGCGCATTCGCGACGTGCGGCAGGGGCCCGATGGCGCGCTCTACGTGCTGACGGACAACGCGAAGGGGCGTATCCTCAAGCTCACCCCGAAGAAGTAGCCCACGACGAACAGAGAGGAGCACGACATGACCCACGCGCAGCAGCAGGTTCTCGACGAACAGGGCTATGTCGTGCTCCCCGATGCCATGGGCGCGGAACTGCTCGGGGCGCTTCGTGCCCGCATCCTCCAGCTGTTCGACGAGGAGGGGGCCGGCGCCGGCGCGGAGTTCAAGCAAGAGACCCACGCGCACCGGCTCGCCAACCTGGTGGACAAGGGAGAAGTGTTCGCGCGCGCGATCTCCCTGCCCATCGTCCTTGCCGGTGTCCGGCACGTGCTGGGCGCTGACGCGAAACTGAGCAGCCTCAACGCGCGGTCGGCCGACCCGCATTCCGAAGAAGGGCAGCCGCTGCACGTGGACATGGGCGCGGTGCCCGACGAACGCGGGAACTGGGTCTGTAACACCGTGTGGATGCTGGACGACTTCACGCCAGACAACGGGGCCACGCGCATGGTGCCCGGCTCCCACCGCTGGGGCACACGTCCGCAGGACGTGCTGGACGACACGATGCGGCCACACCCCGACGAGATTCTGCTGACGGGGACGGCCGGCACGATCGCCGTGATGAACGCCCACCTCTGGCACGGCGGCACCGCCAATCGCACCGCGGCCCCGCGCCTCGCCATGCACGGCTTCTACTGCCGGCGCGACAAGCCCCAGCAGCAATATCAGAAGCAGCTCCTGCGGCCCGCCACCCAGGCCACACTCACCCCGGCGCTCCGGGATCTGCTCGCATTGGACGACCCGCTCAACGACCGGCTCAGCTCCGCCGTCGTCGTGCGCAGCGGTTTCATGAAATAGACACGCCCTGAGAGGTGCCTGTGTTCCGATTCTCGTTGCGTCTCGTTCCCGTCGCCGCCGCGCTCTCGATCTTCGCGTCCGGGGTTGTCGCGGCTGGTGCGCCGCAGGCCGCCACGCCCGCTCCGCGCGCCTTCATCGACGGCACGGGCCCGGGCTGGCGCACGCTGGGTGACGCGGATTTCGTGGACGTGAACGGCGTGCCCGACACGTGGGTCTGGAAGGGCGACCTGATCGTGAGCACCGGCGTGCCCATCGGCGTGCGGCGCACCCGCCAGAAGTTCACCAACTTCGAGCTGGTCGTCGAATGGCGGCATCTGAAAGCCGCCGGCAACTCGGGCGTGTTCGCCTGGGTCCCCGAGGAGGCGGTGGCGCAGCTCAAACCGGGAGAGCTGCCCCCCGGCGGCATCGAAGTGCAGATGCTCGACCACGGGTATCGCGACCGCTACGAGAAGGAGTCGGGCAAGAAAGGGGACTGGTTCACGACCAACGGCGACATCTTCGCCGTCGGCAAATCCACGCTGACCCCCTTCCCCCCGCTCTCCCCGGACGGATCGCGCAGCTATCCGCGCAAGGATCTCAGTCGAGGCGTCGGGGAATGGAATCACTACTACGTGCGTGCGATCAACGGCGAGATCCGTCTGTGGGTCAACGGCGAAGAGGTGTCGGGCGGCACCGGCGCCAACCCACGCACCGGCTATCTGTGCCTCGAAGCGGAGGGCTCTCCGATCGAGTTCCGCGGCCTGCGCATCCGGGAGCTGCCCTGACGGTCCGTCGGCTCAGTGCTTGTAGTCGAGGAGGAGTCGCGGCAGCACGAGCGTGAGCCAGGGAAACGCGGCGACGAGCGCCAGGCCGATGAGCAGTGCCACCAGATACGGCACATAGGCGCGGGTCACTTCGTCGATGTCCACGCGCGCGATGGAGGCGGCAATCGACAGCCCCACGCCCACCGGCGGCAGGAAGAACGCGATGCCCATCGCGGCGACAATGACGATGCCGTAGTGAACGGGATCGATGCCCACTGCCCGGCTGATCGGAAACAGGATCGGGCCGAAAATCAGCAGCGCCGGCAGCCCCTCGAGCAGCGCCCCCACCACGACGAACAGGGCGATGGTCATCGCCATCACGCCGGCGGCCCCCGCGCCCATGCCGCCGATCCACGCGCCAAGCGTCTGAGGCACCCACTCCCGCACGAGGATCCACGCAAACGCCGACGCGGCCGCGAGTACCCACAGGGTCGTCGCGGTCACCACGCCGCTGTCGGCAAGCTGCCGCACGAGATCGCCGCGCCGCAGACCCCCCATGGCCGCCCCGGCGACAAACGCATAGACCAGGGCAATCAGCGCCGCCTCGGTCACGGTCGTCGCCCCTGAAAAAATACCTCCGAACAGGATCAGCGGCAGCCCCGTCGGCACCGCCGCGCGCCGTGCGGCACGCCAGAGCTCGGCGCCGGTCGTACGCGGAGACAGCGGCCAGGCCTGGCGCCGCGCCCTAATCGCGATGAGCCCGATGAGCGCGGCCGCGAGCACGAACGCCGGCACGAACCCGGCCAGGAACAGCGTGACGATGGAGATGTTCACGAGCGACCCGAGCACGACCATCGTGAGACAGGGCGGCACGAGGATGCCCATCGCCGAGGCGGACGCGACAATGCTGACCGACTCGGGTCCCGAGTAGCCGGCCTTGCGCATCGACGGAATGAGC
>JANPJN010000645.1:0-5426 GCA_031425515.1 Acidobacteriota bacterium
CTCGGCCTTCAAGAACATCCCCATGGGAGGTACGCGGCGGCTGCAGCTTCGCGTGGAGCTGTACAACGCGTTCAATACCGACCAGTGGAACGGCGTGAACACGGGCGCGACGTTCGACTACGTCACCGGCGCGCAGACGAACACGAACTTCGGCAAACTGAGTGGCGGCACCTTCAATGCGAGGCGCATCCAGCTCGGCGCGAGGTTCACGTTCTAGCTTTCAGCTCTCAGCTCTCAGTTCCCGGCTTCGGCCGGGGGCTGGGAGCTGGGGTTCAACGCTACGCTTCGCTCGCTACCAGCTTCCCGCTTCCCGCTTCCAGCTCCCAGCTCCCAGCTTCCGGCCCCCAGCTTCCAGCGCCCGGCTCTGATAGCTGACGGCTGATAGCTGATGCCCCTTGACAGTGACGCCAGAGATGTTATTTTAATAACATATGCGTTACAGGCATAACACGTCCGCGGCGCGGCTCCAGGCGGTGCTGACGAAGCGCGAGCGGCAGATCATGGATGTGCTGTATCGGGTCGGGCGCGCCACGGCCGGGGAGATACGGGCCGGACTGCCCGGCACCCCCAGCGACTCGACCGTCCGCACGCAGCTCCGCGTCCTCGAGACCAAGGGGCATGTCCGGCACGACGAGGAAGGGCTTCGGTATGTCTACGCCCCTACGGTGCCCAGGGGTGCGGCGCGAAAGTCGGCCCTCAAGCACCTGATGGATACGTTCTTCGACGGTTCGAGCGCCAGTGTGGTGGCTGCCCTCCTCGGAGGCGACGCGGCAAAGATCTCCGACGCGGAACTCGAACGGATTGCTGATCTCGTGCGTGCGGCAAGGAAGGACGCCAAATGATCTTGCTGGCCGATTTGACGATCCGCGCGTCCGTGATTGTCCTGGCGGGGCTCGCGGGGACTCTGCTCCTGCGACGCCGTTCGGCCGCGTTGCGGCATGCGGTGCTGGCCGGATCGATGTTCGCCGCCGCGCTGACGGCGCCGCTCAGCCTGATACTGCCGCCCTGGGATCTGCTCGACTCGGAGTGGCTGGCCCCGATGCCCCCTCCGCCCCCGACGCCCTCGACTGCCGTCGGCTCGTCTCCGGAGGCCATCTCCGAAGCGCCTCTCCCACGGCACGCGCCACTACCCGCCACCGGGGCGCAGCTGCTGGTGGGCGTCTGGGCGGCGGGCGTGCTCGTGGGCATGGCGCGGCTGCTCGGAGGAGTCCATCGCCTGCGCCGAATCTCGCACGGCGCCGAGACGGACGACGACGGCCGCTGGACACGCCTGGCGCTCGAAATCGCCACCGCGTCCCGCCTCCGACACCGCGTGGTCATCTGCCATACCGATGCTCCGGATCTGCTCGGCACGTTCGGGCTGTGGCCGCCTCGCGTGCTCCTGCCGATGCAGGCCCGCCTGTGGAATGACGACCGCATGCGCGTGGTCCTGCTCCACGAGATGGCGCACATCAGGCGCCACGACTGGATCGTCCAGCTATGCACCGACGCGCTGCGCAGCGTCTGCTGGTTCAAT
Organism: Acidobacteriota bacterium; assembly: GCA_031425515.1. Lineage (GTDB taxonomy): Bacteria > Acidobacteriota > Vicinamibacteria > Vicinamibacterales > 2-12-FULL-66-21 > JALZOC01. The sequence continues at coordinate 1,517 of JANPJN010000645.1, forward strand.
CCGCTCTTCCGCGTCGCATGCGCGCGCCTGCGTCGCCACAGTGAGCAGGCGTGCGACGACGCCGTGCTTCGGGCGGGCATCCAGCCGAGGGCGTATGCGGCGCACCTGCTGGATCTGGCGCGCGTGTGCCGCCGCCACGACCTCGCCTCCGCCGTCACGACCCCGATGGCCCGTCCGTCAACCCTCGAAAGGAGAGTCTTCGCCATGCTCGACTCCACGCTCGACCGTACACCGCTGTCGGCCCGCGCACTCCTGACTACACTGGCGCTCCTGGTGCTTGCCACCCTGCCAATCGCGGCGCTCGGCGCCGGACAATCCGCGCCCCTGCCTCTGACCGGATCGGTCTACGACGCCACGGGCGGCGTGCTGCCTGCCGTGGAACTGGTCGTCGAAGACGCCAGTCAGCAGAAGTGGCAGGTGTCCACGGACGCCAGTGGGCGCTTTACATTTCCGCAGCTGGCCCCGGGCCGGTATGTCCTGGAGGCATCCATGCCAGGCTTCCGCCCGCTTCGCGACGACTTCACCCTCCGGAGTGCCCGCGACTGGGACCGCGCCATCACGCTACAGGTGGGGACGATCCGGGAAAGCATTGCCGTCAGGTCGGAACGCGCCACCGCCCCGTCCGCTCCATCGCGCGCTCAGGGACCGCAGGCGCTCAGAGTCGGAGGCAACATCCGCGTTCCCAAGAAGCTGCTGGACGTGCGGCCGATCTACCCCCCGTCCATGCGCGAGGCCGGCCGCGAGGGCGTCGTGCCAATTGACGCGGTCATCGGTCGGGACGGCGCCGTGCATGCGGTACGTGTGCTGAGCGCCAACATCCATCCGGACTTCGCCGTCGCGGCGGCGGAAGCGGTGCGACAGTGGCGTTTCAATCCCACGTTGCTCAACGGAGAGCCCGTCGATGTGACGATGACGGTCACGATCACGTTCAGCCTCACGAATTAGGCGCTATCGGCTTCCGGCTTCCAGCTTCCAGCTTCCGGCTGCGGCTGGGGGCTGGGAGTGGGCGGCCTCAACTACGAGCGGGAAGCTGGGATCTGAGAGCTGAGAGCTGCGAGCTGGAACTGCCCGCTGTAGAATCCCGTGATGACCCGGACGATCCGCAGCGTGGCCCTGGCCCTCGTCGGCATGGTGGTGACTGGCTACGCGTCTCAGACTCCCGCACCGCACCGACCCTGGCCGCCTGTCGTGCAGCCGGTCGCCGTGCCGTCGCCCGCCCTCGCTCCGGCCGACGCGCTTAGAACGTTCGCTCTGCCGCCCGGCTTCCGGATCGAGCTCGTGGCCGCGGAACCGCTGGTCCAGGATCCCATCCTCATGGACTGGGATCCGGCGGGGCGACTCTGGGTCGTCGAGCTTCCCGGCTACATGCGCGATATCACGGCGAAGGGTGAGCTCGACCCGGTCGGCCGCGTCGTCGTCCTCGAGGACGTGGACGGCGACGGCACCATGGACCGCCGGACGGTCTTTGCCGACAGGCTGATTCAGCCGCGGGCGCTGACGGTGCTCGACCGCGGCGTGCTCGTAGGCGAATCCCCCGACATCTGGCTGCTGCGTGACACGAACGGCGATCTCCGCGCGGACACGAAGGAACGAGTGACGGGCGGGTTCGGCCGGCGCGAGGCGAACGTCGAGATCAACGCCAACAGCCTGCACTGGTCGCTCGACAACCGCCTCCATGCGGCCGGTCTCGCCGCGGACCTGTCGCTGCGACTCCGGAACGGGGCGTTCGCCGTCCAACCGTCGCTCTCGCGCGGCCAGTGGGGCGTGGCGGAAGACGATGCGGGCCGGCTGTTCCGGAATCACAATGAGTCGCCGCTCCATGTGGATCTGGTGCCGACGCCGTACTACGCGCGGAACCCGAATCTCCTTCGCACGCGCGGAAGCCACGAACGGCTCGGTGATCCGGACGGCAGCCTCACGACCGTCTGGCCGGCGCATCAGACGCCAGGGACGAATCGCGCGTACCAGTACGGCATCCTGCGGTCGGATAGGACACTGGCCCGCTACACGGCCGCGTGTGCACCGGTCATTTTTGTCGGCGACCGCCTGCCCGGCGATCTCTACGGCAATGCATTCGTCGCGGAGCCAGCCGCGAATCTGGTGAGCCGCTTCGTGTTGTCGGACGACGGGACGACGCTGCGCGCGGCGAAGGCCTACACGAATGCGGAGTTCCTGACGTCCACCGACGAACGCTTCCGCCCGGTCCACCTCGCGAACGCTCCCGACGGCACGCTGTACATCGCCGACATGTATCGCGGCGTCATCCAGCACGGCGCCTATGTCACCGAATATCTGCGCGGACAGATCCTGTCCCGGCAGCTCGAACAGCCGACGGCATTCGGCCGCATCTACCGCATCGTCCATGACGGGACGGCTCGCGCGAAGGCGCCGGCTGGCGTGTTGTCGACATCGCAGCTCGTCGGCCTGCTGTCGCACGGCAATGGATGGTGGCGGCAGACGGCACAGCGCACTCTCGTCGAACGGGGTGACCGGTCGGCCGCTCCGGCGCTCGCCGCGCTTGCCGCGACGGCGCCCGACTGGCGCACGCGCGTGCGCGCGCTCTGGACGCTCGAAGGTCTCGACGCCCTCGATCCGGCCAGCGTCCTGCGCGCGCTGTCGGACCCGTCGCGCGACGTCCGTGTCTCGGCGCTCCGCCTCTCGGAGCGGTGGCTCGGCGAGCCTGGACACGTCGTCCAGGCGGCGGTGCTGAAGACGGCCGACGACGGCGACTGGGCCGTACGGCAGCAGTATGCGGCGACGATTGGCGCGCTGTCGTCCGACGCACGTGTCGGCGCTGCGGCGGCCCTGCTCACGCGACTCGGCAGCGATCCCATCGTCGTGGACGCCGCCCTCAGCGGTCTCGGAGGCGAAGAGGCGGCGGTGCTGGAGCGCCTGCTGGCCGCGCAGGCGGAGGCCGGAGGGAATCCACCCGTCGAAGCTGCCCTGACGATGCTGGCCGCGACGATTGTGCGAGGCGGGGCAGACGAGGCCGTGCAGCGGCTGTTCGTTGCGATGGCCAGTCCCGCGCGGCTGCCGTGGCAGCGTGCCGCGCTGCTCGGCGGCGCGGAGATCGCGTTGCTCGGGGCGGAGATGCCGGGCCTTCAGCCCGAGGTGCGGCGCGCGACCGCGGGGCAGGACGCTCCGTGTCCGACCTGCCCTGGCGGCAGGGGCGGTCCGGGCGGCGGCTACGCATTCCCGGCGGCTCAGGCAGCGGCGGCGGCAGCGGGGCGTGCGCCCGGAGCGCGGGCGGTTGCCGCGGCCGTCGCACTTGGCCGGGAACCGGTGCCGCTCTCGACGCTGGCCGCGCAGCAGGATGAAACCGGGACGCGCGCCGCGAAGCTGTTGACGCGTCTCACCTGGCCTGGCAAGGCGAGCGCGAACAGTCAGGACACCGTGGTCCCGTTGACCCCGGAACAGCAGCGGCAGTTCGAAGCGGGGCGCGAGGTCTACACCAACATCTGCGTGGCCTGCCACGGGCCTGACGGTCAGGGCGTCGGCGCAATCGGCGCGCCGCTCGTCGGATCAACCCTGGTGCCTGCCCGCGCCGAGCTGCCCATCCGGATCCTCCTTCACGGCAAGGAAGGAGAGGTCGGCCTGATGCCGCCGGTGGGCGGCTCGCTCAGCGACGAGCAGATCGCCGCCGCGCTGACCTACATCCGCCGCGAATGGGGCGGCACCGCGACGGCCGTGGATCCCGCGACCGTCACCACCGTCCGCACAGCCTCTGCGGGCCGCACCAAACCATGGACCCGCGAGGAATTGCTGGCTATCCCCGAGTGAGTAGCCATCAGCCGTCAGCGGTCAGCTCTCAGCGCACAGCTTTGCACTGAGAGCTGGAGGCTGAGGGCTGGTAGCTGAGAGCTGATAGCTGAGAGCTATTGGTGCCTCTGCCCGCCGAACGGCTGCTTCG
>JANPJN010000646.1:0-11069 GCA_031425515.1 Acidobacteriota bacterium
CGGCCGTTCAGGCGACGCGCGCGATGGCCGGCATCGCAGCAGGCATTCCGCTCACTGGCTTCTGTCTGGCGTCCCTGCGGGACCTCGCCGGCGCTTCGCTTGCGGGCGCCTGTGCCCGGCTGGCCGACGCGGGCCTCACGGCGCTCGGCGAGGTTCAGCTCGATGCGCTTCAGCCGGAAGACGCGGAGGCGATTGCCGCCGCCCGCGCGCGCGGCCTCGCGGTGACGCGGTTGACGGTCAACGAGCTCCCCGACGCCGGCCGCCTCGACATCGTCGTCAGGGCCCGGGACCTCCAGGAGGCCGTCGGTGGCTTCCACGTGTTCGCTCCACTGCCGCGGACATTGTCGGTAGCGGCGCCGTCCACGGGATACGACGATGTGAAGCTGGTGGCGATTGCCAGGTTGATGGCGACTGGGATTCCGTCGATTCAGGTGGACTGGCCGCTGTATGGGCCCAAGCTGGCGCAGTTCGCGCTGACGGTGGGTGCCGACGACGTGGATGGGATCACGGCGGTGGAATCCGGAGCGCTCGGCACCCGGCGGAGCGCCATCGAGGAGATTCGCGGCAACATCCGCGCGGCGGCGCTCGAGCCGGTGGAGCGCGACGCGCGGTACGAGGCCATCGGATGACGAGACCCGTCCGGCTCGGCGCCGTGGACTATCTGAACGCCCGTCCGCTGGTGTATCGCCTCGAGCTGCACAGCGACCTGTTTGCGCTGCGGTTCGATGTGCCGTCCAAATGCGCGGCGTTGCTGCACGAAGGGTCGATCGACCTCGGCATGATTCCGTCGATCGAGTATCTGCGAGGCGTGCCCTATCGCATCGTCCCGGGGGCCGGGATCATCTCCGAGGGACCCGTGGCCTCGGTCGCGTTGTTCACGACGACGCCTGTCGAGGAGATCAGGACCATTGCGGCGGACATCAGCTCCCGGACGTCGAATGCGCTGTTGCAGATTCTCTGCTCGGAGCGGTTCGGCATCGAGCCCGAGTTCCGGCCCATGCGTCCGGACCCGGCGGCGATGCTCCAGCACTGTGATGCCGCGCTGCTCATTGGCGACCCGGCGCTGTTCTTCGATGCGGGCGCGGCGGGCGTGACGAAGGTCGATCTCGGCGCGGAGTGGACGAGCATGACCGGCCTGCCCTTCGTGTGGGCGTTCTGGGCGGGGCGCCCCGCCGCCCTCACGCATCAGGCCGTCGGTGCCCTGTTGACGGCGCGTGATGAGGGGGTGGCGGCGTCCGACGAGATCGCGGCGGCCTACTGCGGCCCCGAGCGTGCGGCGCGCGGCCGTGCCTACCTGAGGGACAATATCCGGTACACCCTCGGCGAGCGCGAGGAAGAGGGGCTGCGGATGTACTACGAACTGGCGGGCAAGCACGGCCTTGTGGAGGCCGTCGCCCCGCCCGCGTTCTATCACCGATGACGATACAGAGCCTGGCGGCGAAGGTGCGTGCGGGGGAGCGGATCGACAGGGCCGAAGCGCTGGCCCTGTACACGCAGGCCCCCACGGCGCTGCTCGGGCATCTGGCCGACGAGGTCCGCGCGAAGCGGCACTCGTCCAGGGTCGTGTCGTACATCATCGACCGCAACGTCAACTACACGAACGTCTGCATCGCACGGTGCAATTTCTGTGCGTTCTATCGTCCCGTCGGAGCGCCGGACGGGTACGTGCTGGGGTTCGAGGAGATCTTCCGGAAGATCGACGAGACGATCGCGCTCGGCGGCGGGCAGCTGCTGCTCCAGGGCGGACACAATCCCGACCTGCCGCTCGCGTGGTACGAGGATCTGTTCCGGGCCGTCAAGGCGCGCTATCCCGAGTTCCGGCTGCACGCCCTGTCGCCGCCCGAGGTGATCCATCTCTCGCGACTGTCGCGGCTCACGGTGCCGGAGGTGATCGAGCGGCTCGTTCTCAGCGGGCTCGACAGCATTCCTGGCGGCGGGGCGGAGATCCTCGTGGACCGGGTGCGGAAGCTGCTGAACTGCTACAGCAAGGCATCGGCGGACGAGTGGCTCGACGTCATGCGGCATGCGCATCGCGCGGGGCTGCGGACGACCGCGACCATGATGTATGGGACCGTGGAGACCGTCGAAGAGCGGCTCGAGCACATGTTCCGGCTGCGCGAGCTGCAGGACGAGTCCACGGCGAGGCGCGACGGCGGTGGGGCGGCGGGCTTCACGGCGTTCATCACCTGGAGCTATCAGCCCGAGCACACCGAGCTGGGCGGATCCGAGGCGACCGGCGTCGAGTATCTGCGCACGCTTGCGATTGCGCGCCTGGTGCTCGACAACTTCGACAATCTCCAGGCGTCATGGGTCACGCAGGGGGGGAAGGTCGGGCAGCTCAGTCTGGCGTTCGGCGCCAACGACATGGGCAGCGTGATGATCGAGGAGAACGTCGTCCGCGCCGCCGGGGCGAGCTACTGCATGGACGAGATCGAGATCGTGCGCAACATCGAGAACGCCGGGTTCATCGCGAAGCGGCGGAACATGCACTACGAAGTGCAGGGGGACCCGGTGTTCCGCGCGCGTCAGGTGCCCCGCATGCTGGAGCTGGCGGTGGCGCGCGCAGCCGGCGATGCTTCGAGACCGCCGGAGATCGTGCGCTACGCGGCGAGGAGCGCGGTCGAGAAGAAGGCGCGCCGCGAGCAGGCAGGCGAGTAGGCGCGCGCCAGGCCACCCCATGGCGACGCTGCATCGGGCCCGCTGGGTCCTGCCGATCGCGGCGCCGCCGATCCGCGAGGGATGGGTCCTCACGAGAGACGGGCGTATCGTCGGTGCCGGGCGCTCGGGGTCTGAGCCGACGGGTGGCGCGGGCCGCCAGCGCGTGATTGATTCCGCCGACGTCATCGATCACGGGGACGTGGCCATCCTGCCCGGGCTCGTCAATGCCCACACACACCTCGAGTTGTCCTGGATGCGCGGGCGCGTGCCGCCGGCGGTGTCGATGCCGGTCTGGGCGGAGGCCGTGATCGGACTGCGGCGATCCGCCGGTGCGGAGCCGGCCGAGCCGATCGATGAGGCGGTGCGTGAGGTCCGCGCGGCGGGGACGGCCCTGGTCGGAGATGTGACGAACACGCTCTGCGCGTACGACGTCATGCGCGGCCGCGGGTTGGGAGGGGCCGTCTTCCTCGAGATCCTCGGGTTCAGTGCCCCCGATCCCGGGCGCGCCGTCGCCGACGCGGCCGCCCGGATCGCCGAGCTGACGCCAGCGGCGTGGCTGAAGCCGTCGATTGTGCCGCATGCGCCGTACTCGGTGGCGCCGGACCTGTTCCTGGCCATCGCCGCAGCGGCCGGGTCACGCGCGGTCAGCGTGCACCTGGGCGAATCGCCCGAAGAGATCCGGTTTCTGCGCGACGGGACCGGGCCGTGGCGGGATCTGCTCGGCCGCCTCGGGGCGTGGAGCGAGACCTGGGAGCCGCCAGGATGCGGGCCCGTGGAGTACATCGCGCGCCTGGGCCTGCTGACCGAGCGGCTGATGGCCGTCCATGGCACGCAGTTCGACGCGTCCGCGCTGGCGCGGCTGGCCGACGCTCGAGCCACCGTCGTGGCCTGTCCGCGGAGCAATCGATGGACGGGCGCCGGCGACCCGCCGATCGATATGTTCTACGCGAGCGGGGTGCGCGTAGCCGTCGGCACCGACAGTCTGGCGAGTGTCGAGGACCTGAATCTCTTCGGGGAATTGGCGGCGCTGCGCCGCCTGGCGCCCGGCGTGCCGGCAGCGCGCCTTCTCGAGAGCGCCACGCTGCATGGGGCCGTCGCGCTCGGCTTCGGCGACGAGTATGGCAGCATCGCCCCAGGCAAACGCGACGCCCTCATTGCCGTCCGCGTCCCCCTCGCCGTCGCGGATGTGGAAGAATACCTGGTAGGGGGTGTGGAGCCGCCGGACATCCGCTGGATCGACCGAACCCCGTCGAACCCCGAACCCCGTGGAACCCCGTAGAACCGAACCTCGTGGAACCCTGCAGAACCCCGTAGAACCGTGAAGAACCGACTGAGGATCTACGGCTCGTTCGTGCGCTTCAGCCATTCGGTGTTCGCGCTGCCGTTTGCGCTCACCGGTGCGCTGCTCGCGTTGCACGCGACCGCTGGCTGGACGATCCGTTCGGTGGCGGGGCGATTTGGCTGGATTGTCGTCGCGATGGTGGCCGCGCGGAGCGCCGCCATGGGCTTCAACCGGCTGGCCGACGCCTCGCACGATGCGTTGAACCCGCGCACCGCGTCGAGAGAGATCCCGCGAGGCGCGATGACGCGCGGCGAGGCGCGCGTCTTCATCGCGGTAGCCTCGGCCGTGTTTCTGCTGGCGTCGTGGCGGCTCGGGCCGCTCTGCTTCGCGCTCTCCCCGGTCGCGCTCGCCATCGTGTTCTGGTACTCCCTCGCGAAGCGGTTCACCACCTACACCCAGGTGTTCCTCGGCCTGGCGATGGCGGTGGCGCCGGTCGGCGGTTGGCTCGGAGCCGGAGGCCGGGGCGGCTGGGAGCCGTGGCTGCTCGGGCTCGCCATCGGCACCTGGGTCGGAGGTTTCGACGTGTTGTATGCCTGCCAGGATCTGACGTTCGACAGGGCGCACGGGCTGCGCTCCATTCCGGTCAGGTTCGGCGTGGCCCGGTCGCTGATGATTTCGCGCGGCATGCACGTCGCGACCATCGTCTGCCTGGCCGCGCTCGGGCCCCTCGCCGATCTCGGGCGGGTCTATATGGCCGGCGTGGCCGGCGTCGCCGCCCTGCTCGTGTACGAGCAGTCGCTCGTCAGCGAGCACGACCTGTCACAGGTCAAGCGCGCCTTCGACCTGAACGGCTACGTCGGGCTCCTGTACCTCGCCACCACGGCTCTGGCTATTTATGTCCACTGATCCCGTTCGACGCCGCAGCATTGCCATCGCCGTGACTGGCGCGAGCGGCGCCGTGTATGCCACACGCACGATGGCGTCTCTGCTCGAGCGGGGCTGTCATCTCGAGCTCGTCATCTCCGATTACGGGCGGCGGCTCTTCAGAGACGAGCTCGGCGAGACCGCGGCCGTCGATCGGCTCACGGACTATCTCGTCTCGAAGTATGGCGAGGATGTCCGCCGCGGCACCTACACGCTGTACAGCAACCGGGATCTCGGCGCGAAGATCGCGAGCGGCAGCCAGGGCTGCGAAGCCATGGTGGTGGTGCCGTGCTCGATGAAGTCGCTGGCCGGGATCGCGCACGGCCTGTCGCGCAACCTGGTCGAGCGCGCGGCCGACGTCATGCTCAAGGAGCGCCGCCGCCTCATCATCGTCCCCCGCGAGACGCCGATGAGTCTCCCGCAACTCCGGAACATGGTGCTCTGCGCGGAAGCCGGCGCGATGATCATGCCGGCCATGCCCGCCTTCTACCAGATGCCGAAGACGCTCGACGACCTCGCCGACTTCATGGCGGGCAAGATCCTGAGCAGCCTTGGCTTCGACCACGAGTTGTATCCGTCGTGGGAGGGATGACGCCGCCCGCCGGCACGCCGCCCGACAAGACGCCCTCGCGCATCGCGGGCATGTTCGATGCGATCGCGCCGCGCTACGATCTCCTCAATCACCTGCTGAGTGCAGGGCTCGATCGGCGGTGGAGGAATACCGCCGTCGATGCCCTCGGCGCGCCCGCGGGGGCGCGCGTGCTCGACCTCTGCACGGGGACGGGGGACCTCGCCCTGGCCATTGCGGCGCGCATCGCCGGGTCGTCGGTCGTGGGTGTGGACTTCGCGGGCGAGATGTTGCGTCTCGGACTGGTCAAGGTGCGCGCCGCGTCGCTCGGCCCACGGGTCCGTCTCGTCCGAGGCGACGCGGCCGTGATCCCGCTCGCGTCCAGTTCCTGCGACGCCGCAACCATTGCGTTCGGCATCCGCAACGTCGCCGAGCCGGAGCGCGCCCTCCGCGAGATCGCGCGCATCCTCAAGCCCGGGGGGCGTCTGGCGATTCTGGAGTTCGGCCAACCCCGGATTCCAGGCATCCGGACCCTGTATGCCTGGTACTTCCGCTATCTGCTGCCGCTCGTCGGCCGGCTGATCTCGCAACACCAGAGCGCATATTCGTACCTTCCGGCGTCGGTGGGCACGTTTCCCCCGCCCGATGAGTTCGCACGCATCCTCGCCGCCACAGGATTTTCACATGTGCGCGCCGTCCCTCTGACCTTCGGCATCGTCTATCTCTTCACGGGAGAGAGGGAGGCGCGGACCGGGGACGTTGGCGACCCGGCGCCGTAGAGGAAACGGCCCCGCCGAGCACGGGCGTCAAGTGGCCAGCCAGGCCGCACAGCCAGGCCGAAAGGCTGGAACCTCCGTCAAAGACCCGCTATAATTCCGTCTAACCCCCTGATGTACTTCAACTTCGAGGACTATCGCCCGGATACTCCCACGCTGCCGCGCTCGCTGACGCGGCTCGAAGTTGTACTCCTCACGGTCGTCGTCTACCTGGCCCTCGTGATTCTCATCCTCATTGCGCCGCAGCTCCCATGGGTCAAGGCGTGGGAAGCCGAGCGGCAGCAGGCGGTGGCCGAGCAGCAGAAGATCCAGCAGGAGAAGCAGCGGGAGAACGCCCGCTTCGTCTTTATTGCGCCCCGGATGGACCGGCCGGCGCCCAAGCCTCCGCCACGCGCCGAGCTCTCCGATATCGATCGCCGTGCCGCGACGGTCGAACGTGCGCCGAAGCCGACCAACAGCATGCCGTTCTCGCGCGGTAATACCGTCGAGCGCATGGAGGGTGGCCCGCCCGACCGTGCCGCCCAGCCCGAGCCGCCCGATCGGACTGCGGAGGCGAGCGCCCGCGGCGTCAGCCTTCCGGAGTCTCCCACGGCCGCTCAGGCCCGCGCCTCCGACACGCCGCAGCCCACGCCGCGAGGGCCCTCCTCCGGTGTCATCGCCGACGCGATCCGCAACGTCCAGAAGTACGTGCAGCAGGAGTCGTTCGGCAATCTGCAGGGAGGCGAGGCGATGGACTTCGAGAAGTCCATCCAGTTCGACAGCAAGGGCGTGGACTTCGGCCCGTGGCTCCGCCGGTTCATCGCGCAGATCCGCCGCAACTGGAACATCCCGATGGCGGCGATGACGATGCACGGGCATGTGGTGGTGACGTTCTACGTCGGCAAGGATGGACGCATTACGGAGCTGCGGATCCTTCGCCCCTCGAGCATCGACGGCTTCAACAATTCGTCGTTCAACGCGCTCGCGGCGTCGAACCCCACGCAGCCGCTGCCGCCCGAGTACCCGGACGACCGGGCGTTCTTCACCATTACCTTCTTCTACAACGAGAACCCGGGATCATGATCCTCCCGACGCGGACGCAGCAGGCCGGCCTGCTGCTGATGCTCGCGGCCCACGCGGCGCTTGCGCTGGTTCGCGCCTGCACCGTCCCGTGATGCCCGCGCCGCGGCTCGTGGCCATCGTCGGTCCGACCGCCACGGGCAAGAGCGCGCTCGGGATTGCGCTGGCGCGCCGGTTCGGCGGCGAAGTCGTCAGCTGCGACTCCACTGCCGTCTATCGCGGCTTCGACATCGGGACCGACAAGGTGCCGATCGCGGAGCGGCAGGGGATTCCCCACCACATGATTGACGTCGCCGAGCCGACCGAGGAGTACTCGGCGGCGCGGTACGCGCGGGAGGCGTCGGCCGTCATCCGCGACATCACCGCGCGGGGCCGTCTGCCCGTGCTGGTGGGGGGCACGGGTCTCTACTATCGCGCGCTGACCAGGGGCTTCTTTCCGGGGCCCGCGCGCGACAGCGCGCTGAGGGCGCGGCTCGAGCGCGTGGGTGATCGCCGCGGCGCCGGGCGCCTGCACGGGATGCTGGCGCGCGTCGATCCCGAGTCCGCGGCGCGGATTGCACCGGCGGATCGCAAGCGGGTGATCCGCGCCGTCGAGGTGTACCGGCTCACCGGACGCCCGCTGACCGCGCACTTTGCCGACACCCGATCGCCGCTGCCGGAGTATGAGGTCGTCACCGTCGCGCTGACGATCGACCCGGAGGCGACAGACGCGCGTGTCTCGGCGCGCGTCGAGGCGCAGTTCGGGCACGGGCTGCTCGACGAGATCCGGGGCCTGCTGGCCGCGGGTGTGCCCGAGACGGCGTTGCCCTTCACCGGCCTGGTCTATCGTCAGGCGCTCGAGCACCTGCACGGCGTCCGCGACGAGGCGGCGACGCGCGCGCTCATCATTCTCGAGAACCGAAAGTACTCGCGGCGGCAGTTGATCTGGTTCAGGAAAGAGCCTAACCTACACTGGATTCACGCCGCGGGTGAACGCGCGCAGACCCAGCAGCAGGTGGCGCGCATGCTCGCGCCCATGGAGACACCGAGCGATGCCGTCACCGACCCGTGAGTCGAAACCCGCCGCCGCGCAGCCCAACATCCAGGATGTCTTCCTCAACTTCGCCCGGCGCGAGAAGCTGCCGGTGCTCATCCGGCTGATGGACGGCACGGAGCTCGAGGGGCGGGTCAAGAACTTCGATCGGTTCGCGGTGATCGTCGAGATGACCGGCGCCGACCACATGCTCTTCAAACATGCCATCGCGACCATTCGGTCCCCGCGTCCGATGAGCAACTACTACTCGACCCACGAAGCCTGATTGGACACGCCCCTGCCCGACCGCGTGATCCTGCTGGTGATGGATAGCGTGGGCGTCGGCGCACTGCCGGATGCGGATCTCTACGGCGATGCCGGCAGCGATACGCTCGGCAACATCTCGCGGCAGGTGCCGCTGTCGGTGCCGCACCTGCGTTCGCTTGGACTCGCCCGCGTCTCGTCGATCGCGTCCACGGCCTCCGAGCCCGATCCGATCGGCGCGTTCGGGCGCATGGCGGAGGCGTCGCCCGGCAAGGACTCCGTGACCGGGCACTGGGAGTTGATGGGACTCGTGCTCGACCGGCCGTTCCCGGTGTTTCCTGACGGCTTTCCCGCGCCCGTCATCGCCGAGTTCGAGCGCCGCATCGGCCGTCAGGTCCTCGCGAACCGCGCGGCGAGCGGCACCGCGATCATCGAGGAGCTCGGCGCCGAGCATGTGCGCACGGGCCGGCCGATCGTCTATACGTCGGCCGACAGCGTGTTCCAGATCGCGGCGCACGAGGATGTCGTCTCGGTCGCGGAGCTCTATCGCTGGTGCGAGATCGGGTTCGAGATCGTCGGGGCGGGGATGGGCGTGGGGCGGGTGATCGCCCGCCCGTTCACGGGCCCTGAGGGCGCGTTCCAGCGGACGGCCAACCGGCGTGATTTCGCGCTGACGCCGTTTGCGCCCACGTTGCTCGATCGCCTCTCCGGGGCCGGGTTTCCCGTCGTCGCGATCGGGAAGATTGAAGATCTGTTTGCCGGGCGCGGCATCACCTCGGCGGTGCATACGTCGGACGACGGCGACGGGATGGACCAGGTGGAGCAGGCGATGGGCTCGGTATCGCGCGGGTTGATTTTCGCGAACCTCGTTGATTTCGATACGCAGTTCGGGCACCGGAACGACGCGGCCGGCTATGCTGCTAATCTCGAGCGGTTCGATCGACGTCTTGGCGCGCTGCTGCCGGGCCTCGGGCCGCGCGATCTCCTCGTCGTGACCGCGGATCACGGCAACGACCCCACGACGCCCAGCACCGACCATGCGCGCGAGTACGTCCCCGTGTTCGTCGCCGGCCCCGCGGTGCGGCGCGGCGTGGACCTTGGGACCCGCGCGTCGTTTTCGGATCTCGGCCAGACGCTCGCCGATCTGTTCGGGGTCGACCCGCTGGCGCGTGGCACCAGCTTTCTCCCGGAGATGATGTCCCGATGACAAGTTCGCTCACCGCCGAGGCGCGTCGCGTGGCGGAGGGTGGCCGCGCGTGACCGGTATCCGCCAGGCACTCGAGGAACGTGAGCGGACGATGCTGGCGCCGCAGGCCGCGCGCAGTGGTGATTCGCGAGGGCGGATGCGTGAGGAGCCGCCCGATCCGATCCGGCCGGCGTTCCAGCGCGATCGCGACCGCATCATTCACTGCAAGGCCTTCAGACGGCTGAAGCACAAGACCCAGGTCTTCTTCGCGCCGACCGGTGATCACTACCGCACGCGGCTGACGCACACGCTCGAGGTCTCGCAGATTGCGAGGAGCATCGCCAAGGTGCTGCAGTTGAACGAGGACCTCACCGAGGCCATCGCGCTCGGCCATGATCTCGGCCACACGCCGTTCGGTCATGCCGGCGAACGGGTCCTGAACGATCTGATTCCGGGCGGCTTCAACCATTACGAGCAGAGCCTGCGGATCGTGGACGTGCTCGAGCACGATCGGGCCGGGCTCAATCTCACCTGGGAAGTGCGGGACCGCATTGCGCGGCACTCGAAAGGGAAGAGCGGCATGCCCGTGGGGGCGCCGCCCGAGCATCGCGCGAGCACCATCGAGGGACAGATTGCGAGGGTCGCGGACATCATCGCGTATGTCAATCACGACATCGATGACTCCGTGCGGGCCGGGTTGTTGAAGGAGCAGGATCTGCCGCGGGACTACGTGGCGGTGCTTGGCGCGAGCGGATCCGAGCGCATCGGTCGCATGGTCACCGACGTCATCGTCCGCAGCCTCGAGGGCGGGTTGACCGAGATCAGAATGAGCGACGAGATCCTGCAGGCCACCGTGGGCCTGCGCAGCTTTCTCTTCGAGGCCGTGTACGAGAACGAGACCGCGACGTCCGAGTTCCGGAAGGCGGGCGGCATTCTCGGAGGGTTGTGGGAGAAGGTGCGGGAGGCCCCGGGCGAGTATCTGGATGCCCGGACGATCGACGAGGAGGGGCTCGACGCCGCCGCGCGGGACTTCCTCGCGGGGATGACCGATCGGTACTCGATCAGTCTGTATGAGCAACTATTCATCCCCAAGTCCTGGGCCTGAGCCGCCCAGACACGGATGTGACGGACGAGCGCGGACGAGCACGGAGGGATCACGCTCGACGAGTCTGCCAGATTGGGTGGGGGGCCTGCTCCACAAGGCTGACCCTCGCGCGCTTCGCGCGCCGACTGAGGCCAGACGCCGGGAGGCGACACCAGGTATTCAAGAGGTGTTCGCCGTCCCGCCTTCTGACCTCAGTCGTATCGCCGGCGGCGGCCGGCGAGGGCCAGCCTTTGCG
>JANPJN010000647.1:0-3197 GCA_031425515.1 Acidobacteriota bacterium
ATCGCGCCATCGTAGGGCACGCACAGGCGCGCCTGTGGGTACCCTTCTTTGAGGGCCTGTCAAGCGAAGGCCTCAGAAGACGATGGCTCGGTCCAATGCTGTTGTAATTCACAAATCGCCGAATTCGTCACGATTCAAGAGCAGGAATTGCGTGAAGTTCACCTGATTGCGCGCGCCTCGGCCGCGGACTCCGCGCGGCGTCAGCCTTACGCTGCCCCGCTCCACAGCTGCAAGTACCGGCGGTTGCGAGCCCCCGCAACCAACTGCTTTGGCACGCTATCGCCACCCGCCGCTGGGTGGCCCGTTGTGTCGGCGACCGCGTGCGCGCAGCAGACAGGCGACTGAAGGCTGGTGCATCTCCGTCACCAAGCGCCACGGACGGCCCGGTAAGCCTGTCAATCCCGGGTGGGTCACGCCTCATCGTCAGCTTGCGAGGAAGACACAAGAACGCCTCACACACAGAATTCCTGACACTCCCCAGCCAGGTGCCGAGTGGCGGCAGCCTCACGAGGCCGCGAGGCCGATATCCCTCCGGTAGAGGAAACCAGTCGAATGCGAGCCCGCGCCGCTCGACGACGGTCGCCCGCTGTTTCATGGATGTAGAAGATCGTGGGGCTAGAGCAGAAGGCGCGCAGACTGCGGCGGCGGTCCGTTACACTGGACTTCCCCCAGGTGGGATGCCCTGCGCCTCGACGTCCGGCATTCCTTCCGCAGCCTGCGACGGGCTCCCACGTTCTCCGTGATCGTCATCGTCACGCTGACGTTGGCTGTTGGCGCGACAACGGCTGTCGGCAGTCTGCTCAATGCCCTCGTGCTGCGAACAGGTCAGGATCCCCAGGTTCCGTCAAGTTTCCAGACGCTGGACCCCTCGATCGCCTCCCGCTCGAACGGGAACGCCGCCAGGCTGACGTCGGCCTTGATGCCGCCCGGGAGGAGCAACAGCGCAATACGGTTGGCGTCCGCAAAGGCTCCAGGCCCAGGAATGCGGGAGGGGTATTCCGACAGGAGCTCGGCGAGCGCGGCGCGGGCTAGCAGCAGCGGGCGCCTGTCTCCAAGCCAGGTCGTGGATACACCGCTACCGTCCCGACACACAACGAAACACAAAATGTTGCGCAACGTTTCCTGTTGCGCTATAGTCAGCCCATGCCTGTGGCCCTGGCCCAGAAAGTGCGGACGCTCAGCGTCGACTTCCGATCCGCCGCGCGCCTGGCGGACCTGCTTGGCGTGAGCCGCTCGCAGGTGACGCGCTGGCTGCGCGGCGCAGGCATCGATCCGCTCAATGCCGAAAAAGTCGACCTTCTCGAGCTCGTCTGGTCGAACGTGCTTCGCATCTATGAGCCGGATGCGGCGCTGGCTTGGCTCTTCGGCGTCAATCCGCTGCTCGGGGATCGCCGGCCTGTCGACCTCATCCGTCTGGGCCGCACTGAGGAGCTGATGCGCGCGATTCGCGCCGAGCGGTCGGATACCTTCGCATGAGGCGCCCGCCCCGCGCGTGATCCTCCACCGTTGCTTCGCCTGGGACGAGCGGGCCGCTCACGACGGACCTGACGGTCCGCTCTGCTTTCCCCGCCTGTACCAGGGCGAGGGACGGCACGACAACCCCGATCGCTACGGCTGCCTGTATGTCTCTGTCTCGCCGCTGTCGACACTCGTCGAACAGCTCGCCCGGTTCCGGGGTCAACGGCTGCTGCCGTCGCTGCTTCGACGCCGCGGCCTGCCGCTGGCGCTGGCCGATCTCGAGCTTGATGACGCCGCCGAGCTCGTCGATCTCGACGACCCGGTGGTGCTGCGACGCGAGCGCCTGCGCCCGTCGCGAGTCGCCACACGCGATCGGGAGATCACGCAGCCGCAGGCGCTCGCGCTGCACGATCGGCACCGCCGCGCTGCGGGCGTGCGCTGGTGGTCCACCTATGAGGCCCGCTGGGTCAATGTGACGCTGTTCGACCGCGCCGCATCACAGCTGCAGGTGCGCTCGGTACGAGGCTTGACGCTGGAGGATCCGGTGGTCGTCGACGCGGCAGAGTTCTTCGGCCTGCGTGCGCTGCCGTAACGTGAACCGACCCCTGCTGGACACCAGCAGTTGACCCGGTCAGCGCCCGGCGATGCCCGGTTGGACACGGTGAACTCCGGGTTGTTCGGATTGTCGTTCTCTGCCATCGGGACGATGACCAATGCTTGCCGGGTTGACCACCGCAGAGATCGCGCGCGCCTTTCTCACCACCGTCACCACCATTCAGCAGCGCATCGTCCGCGCCAAGCGCACACTCGCCGAGAAGAAGATTGCCTACG
Source organism: Acidobacteriota bacterium (assembly GCA_031425515.1). Lineage (GTDB taxonomy): Bacteria > Acidobacteriota > Vicinamibacteria > Vicinamibacterales > 2-12-FULL-66-21 > JALZOC01. The sequence goes on from JANPJN010000647.1 coordinate 2,290, forward strand.
AGGTGCCGAGCGGCGCCGAGTTGTCGGTGCGTCTCGCGTCCGTGCTCGAGGTCATCTACCTGATTTCAACGAAGGCTATTCGGCGACCGCGGGCGACGACTGGATGCGTCCGGCGTTGTGCGACGACGCGCAGCGCCTCGGCCGCGTGCTCGCCGGCCTTGCGCCGAATGAGCCGGAAGTGCACGGCCTCGTTGCGCTGATGGAGATCCAGGCCTCACGATCGCCGTCACGATTGGGCCCAAAGGGCCAGCCGGTGCTGCTCATGGATCAGGATCGCCGGCGTTGGGATCAGTGGCTGATGCAACGCGGCCTCAACGCGCTGGCGCGTGCCGAGGGGCTGCGATCGCATCGCGGGCCATACACGGTGCAGGCGGCGATTGCCGCCTGCCATGCGCGCGCGAGGGAGGCGAACCAAACAAATTGGCAACGCATCGCGTCGCTCTACGACGAGCTCGCGTCGATCATGCCGTCGCCCATCGTCGAGCTCAATCGCGCGGTCGCGTATGGCATGGCGTTCGGTCCCGCCCGGGGGCTCGAGATTGTCGAGCCACTCGTCTGGGTGCCGGCCCTGAACGGCTATCCCTGCCTGCCGGGCGTCCGCGCCGACTTGCTGTTCCGGCTGAAACGTTTCGAGGAAGCGCGCGTCGAGTTCGAGAAGGCTGCGGCGCTCACGAAGAACGCCTCACAATGGGTCCTCCTGTTGGAGCGGGCCCGGGCGTGTCAATCCACCGGCTGAATCTCGAAGGCCTCGAGACGCCGCTCAGACGCGCAGCGCGCGGTTCTTCACCACGGCGCGGTGATGCGCGGTCATCGCCGCAATCACGTGGCACACCCAGCCGAACATCCCGCCGGTGCCGATCCAGAGGCCGGGGGTGACGATCAGCCAGAAGATCGCCCGCAGGAAATCG
>JANPJN010000648.1:0-3914 GCA_031425515.1 Acidobacteriota bacterium
TGCGATCGCATCGGTGTGGCCAAGCGCGAGAGCGTGGTGGATGTCGCGCTGCTCGAACATGCCGTCCGGGAGGATCTCAACCGCAGCTCCCGCCGCGTCATGGGCGTCCTCAATCCGCTCCGGGTCGTGCTCGACAACTATCCGGACGATGGCACCGAGCATTTCGAGGTGGCGAACAATCCGGACGACCCGTCAGCCGGCACGCGGCGCGTGCCCTTCGGACGCGAGCTCTACATCGAGCGCGACGATTTCCGGGAGGACCCGCCGAAGAAGTTTTTCCGCCTGGCGCCCGGGCGCGAGGTGCGGCTGCGTGGTGCGTACTTCGTGACGTGCCGCGAGGTGGTGAAGGACGCGTCCGGCGCGATCGTCGAGCTGCGATGCACCTACGACCCCGCGACGCGCGGCGGCGACGCACAGGACGGGCGCAAGGTCAAGGGCACGCTGCACTGGGTGTCGGCCGCGCACGCGCTCGACGTCGAGGTGCGGCTCTACGATCGGCTGTTCAACAGCGAGAACCCCGGCGCCGGCGGAGATTTCCTGAACGATCTGAATCCCGGGTCGCTCGAGGTCCTCGCGCACGCGCGCGTGGAGCCGAGCGTTGCGGAGGCGGCGCCAGGCACCCGGTACCAGTTCGAGCGGCTTGGCTATTTCTGCGTGGACACCGACTCCACGCCGCAGCGGCTGGTCTTCAACCGCACCGTCACGCTGAAGGATGCGTGGGGGCGGATCGAGCAGCGCGGCTGAGCGGCCCGGCGAATCACACGACGCCACCAGCGCGACCGACCTGCGCAATCCGCTCACCGAGCGCGCGCGCGAACGCATCGGTCTCTTCCTCGTTCGCGCCGCTGGCGTCGAGCATAAGACGAAGCTGCCCATCCGTGATGCGACCGAGATAGCGGTGCAGCCAGGCTGCGTCGCTCACCCTGATGCCTGTCGAGACGTCCGTGGTCCGCTGGCCCGTATACCCGAACGTGACCGCTCCGTCGCCGACGCCGGTGATGAACTGGGGCGTCTGCGCCTCGAAACCGGCGGGATCCCAGCGTCCGCGCGTGACGATGGTGCCTCCCCATCGGCCCATCGAGCCTCCCCAGTCGGTGATGAGATAGCGGGCCTCGTGCCGCCAGCGCGACACGCGGTGTTCGAAGATGGCGGTGTTGGAGCCGCGCGCGACGTCGCGCCGATCCTTCGTGTCCCAGTTCGAGAGCAGCATCACGAGGACCTTCAGGCCGTTGAGCTCACGCGAGTCGAGGAACGGGTTGTCGTTCCACGCCCAGCTGTGCTCTTCGAACATCTTGCGGACGGCCGGGTCCTCCAGTTCGAAGCGGGCGTCCGTGAAGCGGCAGTCCGCATCGATGCAGGCGCGCGCGCGCTGCAACGTGGCGGCGCCGTCGATCTTCCCGTCTGCGACGAAGTACGTGGTCTCGGCGAAGTAGCCGCAGGCCCACGCGAGGCGCACGGCGACGTTCTCGGAGCGCACCTCGTTGCCCCATTTCACGCGCCAGAGCCGGCCGCGCGCATCCGTGACCGAGACGCAGGGCTGCGAGCCGGTCGTGTGCTCTTCGACGAATCGGAATGGCGGGGACGGTGCGCCGTCGGGTCCGCCGGGCCCTGCCGCCATGTCGAGCGCGGCGACGTCGCCGGGGTCGTGCCAGATCAGATGGCGGGACGCCTTCAGCCGCCGCGGTCCCGCCTGACGGATGCGCCAGGCGCCAATCCCGAGCCAGACGAGGCGGACGATCGTCGCGACGAGCAGCGTGCCGCCGACCGCCATGGCTGCGTAGAGCAGGATACGGGAGGGCGTCATTGCGGCGTGTCGGGCCCGTTCGTGTCCGGCAGGACAACCGGCGCCGCTTTCCGCACGCGCCGGCCTCCCGTAAAATCCGTGGTGGACTTATGAAGATTGCGACGTGGAACGTCAATGGCATCCGGGCGCGGCAGGCGCAGCTCCAGGATTTTCTCGAGCGCGAGCAACCCGACGTGCTCTGTCTCCAGGAGATCAAGGCCTCGCCGGACCAGTTGCCGGCCTGGGTGTGCGACCTCGAGGGGTACTGGTGCTACTGGCACGGCGGGAAAGGGTACTCCGGGGTCGGCCTGCACGTCAGCAGGCGAATCGCGCCCACACGTCCGGAGTTCGTCCATCCCGCCTTCGACTTCGAGCACCGCATCGTCGTCGTCCGGCTGGCCGCCATGACGGTGGTGTCGGTGTACGTGCCGAATGGAGGGAAGGACTTCGAGGCGAAGGTGCGCTTCCTCGATGCGCTGGAACAGTTCGCGGCGGATGCGAGCGCCGAGGGGCGGGCGATTGTCATCTGCGGCGACCTCAACATCGCGCGGACGGTGATGGACGTCCACCCGAAGGAACGCAAGCCGGCATCGATCGGCCAGCTCCCGGAGGAGCGGGCACAGCTCGAGCGGATTATCGGCCACGGTCTCGTCGATGTCGGCCGGGCACTGGAACCGGACAACGATCAGATGTTCACCTGGTGGGCGCCGTGGCGGAACATGCGGCAGCGTAACATCGGCTGGCGCCTGGACTATCTGCTGGCGAGCGCGTCCATCTTCGACCACGTGCGGAGCTGCACCGTGCAGCGCGAGTTCGGCACCAGCGATCATGCCCCCGTCATCGCGGAATTCGAGATGGGGTAGAGAGTTGTCAGCTTTCAGCAATCAGCTGTCAGCTGCGGAGGACCTTGGTCCCCGCTTCGGTGCGCGCGCGCGTGGGTCTGTTATCATCCGCGCTCGGCAAAACCACTCGGGGGTCCCATGGTTCCAGCCTCGTTGTCTGCAGCTCGCAGCTGCGTAGTCCGTCCCGTCGTCTCCATCCTCCTTGCCACGGCCATCGCATGTAGCACCCAGGCGGTGCTTGGTGCGGCGGATAAATGGATCGAGATCAAGAGCCCGCATGTGACGGTAGTGTCTCGATCGGGAAGCGGGGAGACCAGGACGCTGGCCTGGCAGCTCGAACAGGTGCGCGCGGCGCTGGTGACGATTCTTCCGTGGGCGCAGGTCGAGCTCGATCGGCCGTTACGCGTGCTCGCGGTGGACAACGAGCAGAAAATGCGTCAGCTCGCGCCGGAGTACTGGGAGCGCAAGGGCGGAGTCAGGCCCGTCAGTGTCTGGGTCAGCGGACCCGATCAACACTACCTGGCGATTCGGACGGACCTGGCGCAGGAACAGCACAACAACGTCAACCCGTACATCAGTTCCTATTTCTCCTATGCCTCGCTCGTGCTGCAGCAGAGCCTGGACGACTCGAAGGCGCCCCTCTGGTTCAGCCGTGGGCTTGCCGGGGTCCTCAGCAACACGATTGTGGAGGGATCGAGTGTGCTCGTCGGAGCCCCCATCCCCTGGCATCTCGAGTATCTGCGCGAGCGATCGAGGTTGCGGCTGCCCGAACTGCTCGCAGTGACGCGGGCCTCACGCGAGTACACGAGCGGCAATGGACTGGAACGGTTCGACGCCCAGGCCTGGGCCTTCGTCCACTTCCTGCTGTTCTCTGACAATGGCGCCCGGCGACCGAAGATTGATCAATTCTTCGCGATGATGACGAAGGGCGCTCCCGCCGATATCGCGATGGCAGAATCTATCGGCCAGGGTCCGTCCTTCGAGGCTGCGTACCTCAATTACGTCACCCGGAGCATCTTCATGTTCGGGAAACTTGATGTCGATGTCTCGGTGAAGCGGGAGCGCTTTGCGGAGCGGCCGCTGCCTCCGGCGGAGGCGGCGTCTGCGCTCGCGCTGTTTCACGCCGCCATGAAGCGGCCCGTGGAGGCACGGGCCGCCATCGCCGAGGCGCGTGCCGCGGACCCTGCGGCTGCCGACAGCTTCGCGGCCGAGGCGTTTCTGCTCGAAGCCGATGGTAAGCCGGACGAGGCGCTGGCGGCGCTGACACGCGCCACGGAGAACGGCGCCAC
>JANPJN010000649.1:0-8952 GCA_031425515.1 Acidobacteriota bacterium
CATCCTCATCTTCGGGGCGCTTGGCGTCAGCGACCTCGAAGGAGTGTTCACCCACTCCCTCACCCCCACGATTTCGACGCCGTCGGCCGCCCGCGCGCTGGAGGCCGGCGCCGCCCGCCACCGCACCACGCTGCACTGCCACCTGAAGATCGACACCGGCATGAACCGGCTGGGGTTCCGCTCCGACAATCTGGCCCACAGCATCCCCGGCATCGCCGCCAGTCCGCACCTCGCCATCGACGCCGTCTACACGCACTTCGCCACCGCTGACGACCCGGAGCATCCGATGTTCGGCGATCAGCGCGATCGGTTCGAGGCCGCACTTGCCGAGATGCCGTCCCTCGGCATCACGACGCCGGTACGCCACGCCGCCAATTCAGCCGCGCTCCTGCGCGACGAACGCGTCTGGTACGACTACGTCCGGCCGGGCCTCCTGTTGTACGGCATCGTCCCCCCTCCGCTCGCCGCCCTCCTGCCGCTCCAGCCCGCCCTCTCTCTCCACAGCCGCATCGTCGCGGTCAAGGGCCTGAGGCCCGGAGAGGGTACGGGCTACGGCATGACGACCGTGTTCGACAGGCCCACGACCGTCGCCGTCGTCCCGGCCGGCTACGCGGACGGCCTGGACCTGCGGCTTGCGGGCCGCGGGCACATGCTCGTGCGCGGCCGCCGCGCGCCCATCGTCGGCTCGGTCTGCATGGACATGACGATGATCGACGTGACCGGGACCGATGCGGCGCCGGGCGACGACGTCGTCATTCTCGGGCGGCAGGACGATGAGATGATGGACGTGCGCGAGATGGCGGCGGCGATCGGCACGATTCCGTACGAGCTGCTCTGCCGCGTCGGCGCGCGAATCCAGCGGGTCTACGAGTGAAGCAGAAGACCGTCTTCGCCTGCCAGGAGTGCGGGGCGCAAGCGCAGAAGTGGCTCGGGCGCTGCCCGGAATGCGGCGCGTGGAACTCGCTCGTCGAGGAGCGTGCCGCCCCGGAGACGGCGCCGGCGGCCGCCTCCGACATCTCGAAGCGCTACAGCCTGGCCGTGACGTCGGGCCCGCAGTTGTACGCCGACATCGACACGGTCGTTGCCGAGCGCCTTACGACAGGCATCGGAGAGTTCGACCGCGTGCTCGGCGGAGGCGTCGTGCCGGGATCGCTCGTGCTCATCGGCGGCGAGCCGGGAATCGGCAAGTCCACGCTGCTGCTTCAGGCGGCGGCACATTTCGCGCGCGAGTACGGCCCCGTCCTGTACAGCTCCGGCGAAGAATCCGAGCATCAGATCAAGTCGCGCGGCGAGCGGCTGGGGATCGAGCGCGCGCCGCTCTACATCCTGGCCGAGACCTGCCTCGAGCGCATCCTCGAGGAGATCGCCCGCCTCAAGCCGTCGTTCGTCATCGTCGATTCGATCCAGACCGTGTTCTCCCTCCGGTTCCAGTCGGCGCCCGGCAGCATCGGTCAGGTGCGCGAGGCGGCCACGCAACTGCTGTTCGCCGCAAAGGGGCAGAACATCCCGACGTTCCTTGTCGGGCACGTCACCAAGGACGGCAATCTCGCCGGCCCCAAGGCGCTCGAGCACATCGTCGACACCGTGCTGTACTTCGAGGGCGAGAAGCACCACGCCCACCGCATCGTGCGGGCGGTCAAGAATCGTTTCGGGGCGGTCAGCGAGCTGGGCGTCTTCGAGATGACGGGGACCGGGCTGCGTGCGGTCCCGAATCCGTCGAAGCTGTTTCTCGCCGAGCGCCCGGCCGGCGCCCCGGGGTCGGCGGTGCTCTGCTGCGTCGAGGGGTCCCGCCCGATGCTGGTGGAGATCCAGGCGCTCGTGAGCACCAGCTCGTATGGCAACGCGCGGCGGATGGCGAGCGGCCTCGACCAGAACCGGCTGTCGCTGCTGCTGGCCGTGCTCGAGAAGCGCGCCGGCCTGAATCTCGTGGCCGAGGACGTCTTCGTCAACGTCGCTGGTGGCATGTCGATTGACGAGCCGGCGGCCGACATGGGGATCGTCGCGGCGGTGGCGTCGAGTGTGAGGAACCGCCCAATCATGCCCGCCACGGCGGTGTTCGGCGAGGTCGGGCTCGCGGGCGAGGTCCGCGGCATCAGCCAGGCGGCGCTGCGCGTCCGTGAAGCGGCCCAGATGGGCTTCACCCGCTGCGTCGTGCCGCACGGCAATTGCTCACCCGCCGACGCCCCCGCCGGATGTGAGCTCGTCGAGGTGCGAACCGTGTCCGAGGCGCTCGATGCCCTGATGGTCTGGTAGCACCGGCAGGTATGATGAACCTTTAACCCGGGGTGCCCCATGCTGTGGTTCATCGTGGTCCGTGCGCTCTTCATCCTCGCGGTCGCGTATGCCGCCGTCCTGACCCGGCCGTTCAGCCCGGCGCTCCTGCTGAACGTAACGGCTGGGGGCGCAATCGGGCTCCTCATCATCCTGATCGAGTCACGCCTCCGCTCCGCCGAGGTCACCGACCTGCTCGGTGCGCTCATCGGGGGCGCGATCGGTCTCGGTCTCGCGAAGACGATCGGGGCGGCGCTCTTCTGGGCCGATCGCTCCGACCCGAGGGTCATGTTCCTGCACAGCGTGATCCTGCTGATCTTCCCCTACCTGGGGATCGTCATCGGGGCGCGCAAGGCGGAGTGGCTGCAGCCGGCGCGTCTGGCGGCGCTCTTCCGGGACGCGGGCCCGCAGAAGCGTTACCGGATCCTCGACACGAGCGTGATCATCGACGGGCGCATCGCCGATATCTGCGAAACGGGCTTTCTCGACGGCACCCTGGTGATTCCGCAATTCGTGCTGAAAGAACTCCAGCTCGTCGCCGATTCGTCCGACGCGCTCAAGCGCAATCGCGGGCGCCGCGGGCTCGACATCCTGCAGAAGATTCAGAAGATGTCGGGTCTCGACGTCGTCATCTCCGACGTCGACTTTCCCGACGTGCGCGAAGTGGACCTGAAGCTCATCGAGCTCGGCCGGACGCTCCAGGGCAAGATTGTCACCAACGACTTCAATCTGAACAAGGTCGCGCAGCTGCGCGGCGTGGCCGTCCTCAACATCAACGAGCTCGCCAACTCGCTCAAACCGGTCGTCCTCCCCGGGGAGTTCATGAAGGTCTTCATCCTCAAGGAGGGGAAGGAGTACAACCAGGGGGTGGCGTATCTCGACGATGGGACGATGGTGGTGGTGGACAATGCGCGCCGGATGATCAGCCGCAACATCGATGTCGTGGTGACGAGCGTGCTGCAGACCACGGCCGGGAAGATGATCTTCGGGCGGTACGTCGAGGCGTCCCAGCCCGCGCCGGTCACGCCCCCGGCGGCGTCCGCGGCCGGCCAGCCCTCGGCCGCGCCGGTGGGGAAGTAACGCCGCCGATGCCACGGCTTCCGCCGTTCCACTGGTGGCGCACTGTCTTCTATCTGATACCTGCCGTCAGCCTCTACACGATCGCGCTGGGCACCACGTCGCTGCTCTCCTCGCTCGTGGACGGCAGCGGGCGGGCCGGGCACCGTTGCGCGCGGGCCTGGGCGTGGCTCATTCTGAAGACGACCGGGGTGCGCGTGTCGGTAGCGGGGCTGGAGCATCTCGAACCCGGGCGCAGCTATGTGGTGGCGGCGAACCACCAGAGCATCTACGACATCCCCATTCTGTTCGCCTCGCTGCCGCTCGACCTGCGCATCGTCGCCAAGGACTCGCTGGGACGGATTCCCTTCGTTGGGTGGCACCTGCGGCGCACCGGACATCTGCTCGTCGATCGACGCAACCCCGGCGCCAGCATCCTCAAACGGATGGCGCAGCTCGTGCGCGCCGCGCATTCGGTGATCATTTTTCCGGAGGGGACGCGCAGTGCCGACGGAACGGTGGGGCGGTTCAAGGGAGGGATTTTCCTGCTGGCCATTGACGCCGGCCTGCCGGTGGTTCCCGTGAGCCTCGTCGGCAGCCGGTTCGTGATGCGCAAGGGGCGGCTGATGGTGTGCCCGGGGCATGTGACGCTGACCGTGCATCCTCCGATGGCGACGGCCGGTATTGGCAGGGAGCAGGCACGGGAGTTCGCCGATCGTGTGCGCGGCGTCGTGGCCAGCCGGGCAGACGATCGCTCGGCGGCCTGAGGCGCCGAGGCGGGCTGATGCCTGCGATATAATGAGCTGTTCGGCCGGCTCGCGCGGCCCGTCCCCTCCCGAACCCATGCAGGTTACCGCCATCATCGCGGCCGCGGGATCCGGTCGCCGTCTGGCGTCGGACGTTCCGAAACAGTTCCTCGAGATTGGCGGGGTGTCGCTGCTCCAGCGCGCGGTCGCGGCGTTTCGCGCCGTGCCCCGCGTCACGGGCCTCGTCGTTGTCACGCGCGCCGAGGCGGTGGACGACGTCACGCAGTCGATTGCCGGCGGCGGTGTTCCGGCCATCGTGGTCGCGGGGGGTGACACGCGGCAGGCGTCCGTGGCGGCGGCGTTCGACCGTGTGGCGCCGGAGGCGGACTACGTACTGGTGCACGACGCGGCGCGGCCGTTCGTGACGCGTGCGGTCATCGAGCGGACGCTCGACGCGGCCGTCGAGTCCGGCGCGGCGATCGCGGCGATCGGGGCGCGCGACACGGTGAAGCAGGCCGGACACGAGGCGGGGGTGGCGTTTGTGGAGCGGACGTTAGCCCGCGAGCAGATCTATCTCGCGCAGACGCCCCAGGCGTTCCGGCGCGACATTCTCGCGGACGCCGTCCGGATCGGGCGGGAGGGGGCTGTCGCGACCGACGAATCGGCGCTGGCGGAACTGGCCGGCCACCGGATTCGACTCGTGGACGGGGATGTGGTGAATTTCAAGGTGACGACCGAGAGCGATCTGCTGCTGTCGCGGGGGATCGTCGGCGGCGCCGACGCGGGCGACGGCATGCGCGCCGGGACCGGCTACGATCTGCACCGCCTGGTCAGCGGCCGTCCGCTGCTGCTGGGGGGCGTGCGCGTGCCCGGCGAGGTGGGGGCGCTCGGGCATTCCGACGCCGACGTCGTCTGCCACGCGGTGACGGACGCCGTGCTCGGCGCCGCGGGGGCCGGGGATATCGGGCGTCACTTCCCCGATACCGATCCGGCCTGGAAGGATGCCGCCAGCCTTCCTCTTCTTGAGGCGTCGGTGCGGCTCGTCGGGGCGCGCGGGTTTGCGATCGTCAATGTCGATGTGACGGTGGTGCTCGAGCGCCCGAAGATTGCCGGGCACGTGCCGGAGATTCAGGCGTCCCTCGCGCGGGCGCTGGGCATTGATCCGTCGCGCGTGAGTGTGAAAGGAAAGACCAACGAAGGGCTCGACGCGGTCGGCCGTGGCGAGGCCATTGCGGCCCACGCCGTGGCGCTGCTGCGGCGTCTCTCGAAAGGCCCGCCCGCCAGCTTATGAGAGTCAGATTCGCACCGAGCCCCACCGGGCAGCTTCACGTCGGCAATGCGCGCACGGCGCTCTTCAACTGGCTGCTCGCGCACGGCAAGGACGGGACGTTCCTCCTGCGCATCGAGGACACGGACGCCGAGCGGTCAACCCGCGAGTCGGAAGCCGGCATTCTCGAGGACCTGCGCTGGCTTGGCCTCGAGTGGGACGAGGGGCCCGATGTCGGCGGCGTCCACGGTCCGTACCGGCAGTCCGAGCGCCTGCATCTCTACGCGTCGTATGCCAACGAGCTCATCGCCGGAGGGCAGGCCTACTACTGCTTCTGCTCGCCCGCGAAGCTCGAGGACGAGCGCAAGGGGGACCTGGCGTCGGGGCGGCCGCCGAAGTATCGCGGCACCTGCCGGGAGCTGCCCGAGGATCTCGTGCGCACCCGCATGACCGCGGGCGAACGGCCGGTCATCCGCTTCAAGGTCCCTGAGGGCGTGGAGATCAGCTTTCAGGATCTCGTCCGCGGCGACGTCTCCTTCAGCAGCGACCTCATCGGCGATCCCGTCCTCGTGCGCTCGGATGGACGGCCCGCCTACAACTTCGCCGTGGTGGTGGACGATGCGCTGATGGAGGTGACGCATGTGATTCGGGGGGAGGATCACATCTCCAATACGCCGCGGCAGGTGCTGCTCTATCAGGCGCTCGGGTTTGCGCTGCCCGAGTTCGCGCACCTGTCGCTCGTCATGGGGCCCGATCATACGCCGCTGTCCAAACGGCACGGGGCGACGTCCGTCGCGGAGTTCCGCGAGCGCGGGTATCTGCCGGAGGCGCTGCTGAACTATCTCGCGCTCATCGGATGGTCTCCCGGCGGGGGCGAGGAGATCCTGCCGATCCTGGAGCTGGCGCGGCGCTTTGCGCTGGAGGATGTCGGGCACAGTGCCGGGATCTTCGACCAGGAGAAGCTGGGCTGGATGAACCGGCAATACATGAAGGAGACGTCTCCGGCGCGGCTCGCCGCCGAGAGCCTGCGGTACTTCCTGAAGCGCGGGTACGTGCGCCAGCGCAGCGATGCCGGCATGGAATACCTGGTGTCGGTGCTGCCGATGGCTGTGGGGTCCGTCGATCGGCTGGAGGAGATTCCCGAGCGGCTGCAGTTCCTGTTTGCGTTCGATCCGGCGGCGGCGATTTCGCGGGAGGACGTCGGCGCCGTGATCCGGGAGCCGGGGGCGCGTGACGTCATTGCGGCGCTGCCGTCGGAGCTCGCGGCTGGCGGGGCGCTCGATCGCGACGCGTTCCGCGCGGCCGCGGCGCGCGTGCGGCAACTGACCGGACAGAAGGGACGCGCGCTGTTCCATCCGATCCGGGTCGCGCTGACCGGAGAGGTGGGTGGACCGGAGCTCGATCTTGCGGTGCCCGCGATCGATCGTGGTGCGGCGCTGGGCGTCGGGGCCGGGCTCGCGCCCATTCTGACTTGCCGCGAGCGCGCCACCGCGTTCGCGCGTGTGGTGGCCGGCGGTTGATGCGGGCCCGGGCTGCCGGATGCCGGGCGCAGGACGAAGGGCCATGATCATCTACGGCATCAATCCCGTGATGGAGGCGCTGCGGAGCGGGCGCGTGCGGCGGGTGCGGGTAGGGCCGCGAGCCGACCGGCGTGTCGAGGAGGCGCTGGCGCTGGCGCGCGCGCAGGGGATTGGCGTGGAGCGGGTGGACGGGGCCGACATCGAGCGCGCGGCGCGCGGCGGCGTGCACCAGGGCATCGTGGCGGATGTCGACGCGGCGCGCGACGTCACACTGGCGGGCCTCGTGGCGGGCGCCGCACCGGCGGCGGCGCTGATCGTCGTGCTCGACGGGATTGAGGATCCGCACAACGTCGGCGCGATCCTGCGATCGGTCGACGCGGCCGGGGCCCACGGGGTGGTGCGGCAGACGCGGCACGCGGCCTCGCTCGATGGCCTGGCGGCGAAGGCGTCGGCCGGCGCCGTGGCGCACGTGCCGGTGGCGACCGAGGTGAATATCGCACGGGCGATCGAGGAGCTGAAGGCGCTGGGGGTCTGGACGGTGGGGCTCGCCGGCGATGCGCCCGAGCGCTACGACGCGGTCGATTTCACCGTGCCGACGGCGTTCGTGGTGGGCGCGGAGGGGGCTGGATTGCGGCGGCTCGTGCGGGAGCGCTGCGACCGGCTGGTGTCGATTCCGATGTACGGAGCGGTTGGGAGCCTGAACGTGTCGGTGGCGACGGGCGTGGTGTTGTTCGAGGCGGCGAGGCAGCGGCATCGGCAGAATCCTTAGAAAAACAGCGAAATTGCCGGGCCGCGCCGACGCGAGCGATGTCTGGCGCTTGCAGCCGTGGCACGGCATGTGCTACAAATACTCTTTTGTCTGGGCTGGCGTAGCTCAGTCCGGTAGAGCAGCTGATTTGTAATCAGCCGGTCGGGGGTTCAAATCCCTTCGCCAGCTCCATGAGCACCAGAGAAGGGGTTTCGACGCGGCCGGTCCGCAGTGGAATTCGCGAGCGGCGCAAATCCTGACATCACGACAGAGATGAGCCCATAGCCGTCAGCGCGGGAGCGCGCTCCGCGCGGCTGATACGTGTGGGCGCGGTATCGGCGAGGTAGCGAAGCGGTCAAACGCAACAGACTGTAAATCTGTCGCCCCAGCGGCTTCGGAGGTTCGAATCCTCCCCTCGCCACCAACCTTCGCTCGCTCGCGCGAGCTTCGGTTGGTAAGCAAGTCGCCGAGCGCGACAGGTGCGGTTGGCAGGCGCGTCGCTGAATGTGAAGTGGCGGGCTTGCCCGCCGAAGCGGCGAGCGAAAAGGTGCGGCGCGAGCCGCGAAGGCGGGAGTAACTCAGTGGTAGAGTCACAGCCTTCCAAGCTGTTGGTCGCGGGTTCGATCCCCGTCTCCCGCTCCAACCGTCGCTCGCTCCGCGAGCTGCGGGTGGCAGGCCGCGCGTTCGACAGGTCGCCTGGGAGGTGCCACGCCGACGTGTCGGCCGAAGCGCCGCAGGCGCGAAGGCCGATGTAGCTCAGTTGGCAGAGCACGTCCTTGGTAAGGACGAGGTCACCAGTTCGATCCTGGTCATCGGCTCCAGCTTTGGCTGCCTGGCGCGAGCACGGCGGCGGTCGGGAGTGCGGAGAAGGTTCGCAGGCGGGCGAGGCGGGGTGCTGGGGTCTCCGAGGGCAATAACGCGAGGAGCGGCGGGGCGACGAGGTTTCCGCGCGCGACGAGCTTGGCGGGGTGCAGGGGTCCCCGACATCCAACGAGGAAAAGGGCAGACACGACAATGGCAAAAGAGAAATTCGATCGATCCAAACCACACGTCAACGTCGGCACGATCGGGCACATCGATCACGGAAAGACGACGCTGACGGCCGCGCTGACGAAGGTCGCCGCCGACAAGGGCTGGGCGAAGTTCATTCCGTACGACGAGGTCGCGAAGGCGTCCGAGTCGCAGGGCCGGCGCGACGCGACCAAGATTCTGACGATCGCGACGAGCCACGTCGAGTACGCCACGCCCAACCGGCATTACGCGCACGTCGACTGCCCGGGTCACGCCGACTACATCAAGAACATGATCACCGGCGCCGCGCAGATGGACGGCGCCATCCTGGTC
>JANPJN010000650.1:0-2733 GCA_031425515.1 Acidobacteriota bacterium
TGCTGCTCGATGATGGCAAGGTGGATCTCGAAGTCGAGGACGCATCGCCGCAAGAGATTCGCACCCGCGTGGTCGACGGCGGCGAGCTCGGCGAGCACAAGGGCATCAACGCGCCGCACGTGCCGCTCCGCTCGGACATGACCGAGAAGGATCGGAGCGACCTCGCGTTCGGCCTCGCCCTGGGCGTCGACATGATCGCGCTCAGCTTCGTGCAGTCGGCCGAGGACATCACGCGCGTCAGGTCGATCATGGTCGCGGAGGGCCGCGCCAAGGTGCCGATCGTCGCCAAGCTCGAACGTCCAGAAGCGATCGAGAAGCTCGACGAGATCCTCGATGCCACCGATGCGGTGATGGTGGCGCGCGGCGACCTGGCGCTGGAGATTCCGCTCGAGCACGTGCCGCGGGTGCAGAAGCAGATCCTCAGGAAGGCGCGCGCGCGTGGCGTGCCGGTAATCGTCGCCACGCAGGTGCTGGAATCGATGCGCACCGAGCCGCGGCCGACGCGCGCCGAGGCCAGCGACGCCGCCGGCGCGGTGGATGGCGGCGCCGACGCGATCATGCTGTCCGGTGAAACCGCGACCGGGCTCTATCCGGTGCGCTCCGTCGAAGTGCTGGACGCGATCATTCGCGACGCGGAATCGATGATCACCGCGTCGAGCGAATTCGGATCTGCGGCGGCGGTGGATCACGTCAAGGCGCTCTGCGAGGCCGCGGTGTCGTTGTCGCGGCGCTCTAACGCCTATGCGATCGTCGCGATCACGCGTGAAGGGCAAACGGCGCGGTTACTGTCGGCAGTCCGCCCGCTGGCGGTGATTGTGGCGGTGACCGACAAGCCCGCGGTTGCGCGCTGCCTTGCGCTGTGGCACGGCGTGCTGCCGATCATCTGCGAGCTGGACGGCGAGACCGAGCAGGTGGTCGCGCGTGTCGTCGAAGCCGCCGTCAAGCGCGAGCTGCCGTTCTCCGAGAGTTCAACGGTGGTGGTGGTCAACACGTCCGCCGATCTCGATCGCGGATCATCGAACTTCGTCCGCATCCGCCGCGCCTAGCGTCCGCCGACCACGTCCCAAAGGCGGAGCGACTGGATCACCTTCACGATTTGCGTCACGCCACCGATATCGCCCTACTTCGAGCGCGTGTAGGCGTAGGCCCACGCGATCAGCAGGCCTTGCAGCGGCAGTCGCAGCCACAGCGCCATTCGCGGAATCGATGGGTAGAGCTCCGGGTGCATCGACATGTGCACGTTGGCCGGGAACACCGCGACCAGCAGCGCGATCAATCCCCATCCAGCCGCCGCGGACCAACGCCGGAACAGCAGCATCCCGCCGAGCGCGACCTCCGCCACGCCGCTGATCGCCACCAGTTCGCGGTGCCACGGCAGGTACGGCGGCATGATGTTGATGTAGAAGTCCGGGTTGCGGAAGTGATTCAGGCCGGCGAGAATGAAGAGGATCCCGAAGAGCCAGCGCAGCGGCGTCTTCAATTCCTGGTCCTCACCGACTCCCGCTCGAGGTATTCCTGCATCTCCTGCAGCGCGCCTTCCCAGCCGCGCTCCATGATCGAAAAGTAACGCTCCCACCGCGGCCCTTCGCCTTCGCCACTTTGCTTGACGGTGACCATTGTCGAACGGCCGTTGCCGTGCGGCCGGCAGTGCACCGTGAGGGCCATCGGCCCTAGCGGCTCGCCGTCAGGCGGCTGCCAGTAGGCCTCCGCAAGAAAGAACGCGGCGTTGGGACGGTAGTCGATGATCGTGCCGTGGAAGGATCCGCCGAGACGGCCCAGCACGTCGTCCTTGAAGTCGGTCGACTCCCACTCGATTGCATACATACCGAGTGGCCGCGCCACGGTGAACGCGCGTGTCACCTGCCACCAGGCCTTGAGGTCGGCGTCGGCGAAAAACGCCTGCATCACCCGGGCGGGCGGCGCCGGAATCAATTGCGTGCAGGTGACGTCGAGGACCTTCGCGTCGGTGGGCATGGGTTACTCGTAGCTCAGGTATTCTGCCCGAACTTTCTCGAACGCGCTGCTCTCGTGTTCCCACGCCGGCACTAATTCTTCGGCCTTTTTCCCGGCATCGATGGCCAATCGCAGTGCGGGCGACCCGGCGAGGATGTCGATCGGCTCTTTATCGTGCTCGTACTCGTAGGGCGGTTTCCGCCACCCGAAGTCATCTGGGCCAGCGGCCTTGATCGCGTCGATCAGCGCGACGCCCGTCAGCACCGGCCTGAACGCGGCGCGATCGAGCACATGGATCTGGCACCCGCCGCACGTCTTCTTCGCGTGCTTCTGGAACGTCGGCTCGAACACCGCGGGACGGAAATATACGCCCGGCAGCCTGCGCGCGTTCATCGCCTCGGCGAATCGCTCCGCCTCGACCCACGGCGCCCCAACCAGCTCGAACGGACGCGTCGTGCCGCGCGCTTCGGACGCCATCGTGCCTTCGAACAACACCGTGCCCGGGTAGACGATCGCGCTGTCGAGCGTCGGGATGTTCGGTGACGGCATCACGAACGGCAGCCCGGTCTGATCGAAATACATCGACCTCGACCAGCCTTCCATCTCCACCACTTCGAGCGGCGCCCTGATCTCGAACTGCTCGTTGAAGAAACGGGCCAGTTCGCCGATCGTCATGCCGTGGCGCATCGGGATCGGAAACTGCCCGACGAACGACTCGTTGCCGGGGACCAGCATCGGCCCCTCGACATCGCGGCCGCCGATCGGATTCGGCCGGTCGCA
>JANPJN010000651.1:0-2135 GCA_031425515.1 Acidobacteriota bacterium
GGCGCCCGGCTCGATGGTGAAGACCATCCCCGCCGCGACCGGAGTATCGGCCAGATGGGCCGAGGCCTTCGCAATCCTCGGCGCTTCGTGCACTTCGAGGCCAAGGCCGTGCCCCGTCGCGTGCCCGAACGCCTCACCCAGACCCCGGCTCGCCAGCAGGTCCCTCGCGGCGGCATCGATGCGGCTGGGTCTGGCTCCCGGCCTGACCTCCGCCAGCGCCGCGGCATGGGCGGCGTGCACCGCGGCAGCCATCCGGACGAGCGCCGGCGCGGGCGCTCCCAGGAACAGCGTCCGCGTGAGATCCACGCAGTATCCGTCGTAGACACCCCCGAAGTCCAGCACCACCCCGTCCCCCGGCCGGAGCGTCCGCTCCCCGGCGCGGGCATGCGGGTGGGCCCCGTTGGGGCCCGATGCGACGATAGTGTCGAAGGCCGGGCGCTCGAACCCCTCGGCCCGCAGCGCGGCCTCGATGTCGCCCGCAATCATGCGCTCGGAACGTCCTTCGCGCACGAAACTTCGAAGCTGCCGGGCCACGCGCGAGATCCGCTGACCCGCTTCGCGAAGGGTGGCCACTTCGGGCGGATCCTTGATGGCGCGCCGGCCCTCCACCAGCCCTTCGGTCACCACGAGCCGAACGTCGCCCGGCGCCGGCGCGTCAGGATCTCCGCTCCTTCCGAGCGCCGCCCCGAGCGCACCGAAGCGGCCGACCGGCAGCGACGCGCCCTCGACGGCGATGCGCCGCACCCCTGCGCGCCGGATGACCTCCACGATGGCGGCGTCGTAGCTCGCGGGCGGCACGACCAGTTCGAGCGAGCCGGGGGCTCGCCGGGCCACCAGCGCCTCGGCCACCGTCCGGTAGCGGAAGTCGGCGAGGAGGATGCAGCGGTCAGAGGTCACGACAACGGCCCCTGCGGTCGCGGCAAGACCGGTCAGGTAGCGGACGCTGGGGGGATGGGTGGCGAGCAGCGCGTCGGCGTCGGCCCCGCGGAAGTCTTCGCGGAGATTGCGCAGGCGGGCGTCGAGGGCCTGGTTGAATGCTGTAAGCATGCGGGTCGAGGAGAGGCGCCGACAGAGATGGGCGCCGGACTGACGTTCCGGCACCCATCCCCGAAAACTCTCCCGTCGCTACTTTGGTGCGACGGCCCGGCTGGTCGTAGACTTCTTGCCCGTATCGTCGGTCACGGTCAAGACAACCTGGTAGCTGCGCGGCAGGCTGTAGGAGTGCGACACAATCGGCCCGGCCCCGAAGGTGCCGTCTCCGAAGTCCCATGCGTAGCTGGTAAGGCGCCGGCCGGGCTGTGCGACGGAGGCTGCGGCGTTGAAGTTCACGGGCTGATTGACCGCCGGGTCGTTCGGCGAGAAATCGAAGTTCGCCGTCGGACCGCCCGCGGCTGACACGAGGAGACTCTGCGTGGTCGAGGCAGAACGCCCGAGCTGATCGGTGACCCTCAGTGTCGCGACGTAGGTTCCCGCGTCGTCGTAGGCATGCGTCGCGGTTCGGCCTGAACCGGTTCGGCCATCGCCGAAGTCCCAGGCGTAGGAAGCAATCGGATTGTTGGCGGGCGCGCACGACCGGGTCGTGTCGCCGCACGCATCGAACAGCGCGGTCTGGTGGTCGAGCAGGGCAGAAGGCGTGACCGTGAAGTACGGCTGCAGCCCGTCTGGTGGAACGACGATCCCCGACGGGACCAGCCGGATAGTGGCAATTCTGGTCGCGCTGTTCGCGTAGTCCGTGCCGATCGGGGTGACGGCGATGTTCACCGTGGTGTTGCGATCGACCGACGGCCCGCCCGGGGCGGCCGGGGCCGTGTAGACCAGCGTCGCGCGGCCGTCACTGCCGGTCACGATGCTGCGGGCCGAGAGGGTGCCGAAGTCCGCGACCACCCCGCCGACGAAGATTTCGGTGCGCAGCGACAGGTTGCGCAGCGGCTTGCCGTTCTTGTCGAAGGCCGAGACGGTCACGAGCGACTGCGACCCGCCGTCCTGGGTGAGCACATCCGGCGACACCGAGACTGTGACGGCCGTGCCGAACTCGGAGGGGCCGGTCAGAGGAGGCGCATCCTGGCTCTTCATCGTGCAGCCGCCCGACCACCCGATGACCGTCAGCGCGGCCGCGACCGCCAAGCGTCTGAAAA
>JANPJN010000652.1:0-1586 GCA_031425515.1 Acidobacteriota bacterium
AGGCGCTCGGCGCGGAGGCGACGGAGATTCGTGTGGTCGCGCACGGCCGGGGGCTGGGCCTGGTGCTCCAGGCCAACACCGCGATGGCCGAACGCATTGCCAGGATTTCGTCGGCGCAGGTCAAATTCGCGGCGTGCGAGAACAGCATGCGGCGCATGAAGGTCGTCAACGAGGATCTGCTGCCGGCGGTCGTGACGGTTGATTCCGGCGTGGCGGAGGTCGTACGGCTGCAGGAGGCCAACTGGTCTTACCTCAAGTCGGGATCCTGAACGGGGCTCTACGGGGTTCTGCCGGGTTCGGCGAAGAGGGCGGCGAGTGCGGTCTGGCGGTAGGCGAAGATGCGCTCGACGTCGCGTCTGACGAAACCGCTCGTGACCCAGCGGAGGCGGGGCACGAATTCGACGTGATCGATCACGCGCGTGCCGCCGGGTACGGCTTCGAAGCGGTGCTCGTGGTGCCACCACCGGTAGGGGCCGAAGAGCTGCCGATCGATGAAGCGGCGGCCGGGCTCCCAGGCATCGATCCTCGAGCGCCACGGGATGGGCCATCCGTACAGCACGATCCGGTAGTCGATTTCCGCACCCTCACGCATATCGATGGGCACGGGCGTCCGGATGCGGAAGTTCACCCATGGCGGCGTCAGCCGCTCGAGGTTGGAGGCGTCCGAGAAGAACGCGAACGTCTCGTCGAGCGGAGCGGGCACGATCGTCTCGGCATGGATTTGCTGGATGCCGCTGCGCGGCCGTGGTCCGGCGGCGGGCGCCCAGGCAATGCGGTCGAGAATGCTCACCCTTGTATTCTCTGCGACATCGGTCGGTGCGGGGAGCTCGATATATAGTCGCTCTGAATTCGAGGAACAACAGATGCCGCCCACGTCGCTCGCCGGACTGCTTCGCCTGTCAACCGATCCCATCGCCATCACCTTCGCGGATTCCGTCCCGCCGGGCGTGCCGCACGTCGCCGCCGTGGAGCCGGCCGGATGCGGCTACTGGCGTCGGGCTGCCGCCGGTGAGGTGTTCTACACCGTTGCCGACGACCACAAGGGCTGTCCCATCGGCGCCCACACGCACAACGTGCCGCTCACCGCCTCCGACCAGGAAGCGCTGATGGGGCTGGTGCAGACGATGGTGGGGCTGTCGTATTTGAAGATGGAGGAAGTGCCGCAGATTCCGGCGCGTACCACACCGCTGCGGATCGCCATCTACGCACCGCTCGCCGACGCACCGGCGCCGCCGGACGTCGTGCTCGTGCGCGGGAACGCGCAGCAGTTGATGCTGCTGGCGGAGGCGTCGCTGGCAGCCGGCGTGGAGGCGAGGGGCCCAGCGCTCGGGCGCCCCACCTGCGGAGTGTTGCCGGAGGCGATCAACTCCGGCCGCACCGCCGCCAGTTTCGGATGTGTCGGCAACCGCGTCTACACCGGTGCCGACGAGACCGAGGCCTACTTCGCCATTCCAGGCCCGCAGCTCGCCGGCATCGAGGCGCAGCTCGTCGTGATACTGCGCGCCAACGAGGCGCTGGAGCAGTTCCACCGGGGCCGCGTTGCCGCGGCCTCCGGCGGTCCATCGCTCGACTGACGTCACCCGCGG
>JANPJN010000653.1:0-14377 GCA_031425515.1 Acidobacteriota bacterium
CAACGAGTCCGGTGTTGCGAGATCGCAGCCATGGAGCCGAGCGTATTGGCTCTTCGTAACCATTTATGGATAAAAGGCTTACGTCTAACAACTTCGCGGCCATGGTCCGATCTATGGTATCGTCGCCATAGATTCGCCAGCGCACACCATGGTGTATCTCCCATAGCTCGCGCGGCAGAGACCCTGATGAATCACCTTCTGGTAATCGACGACGACCAACCGGTCTGCGGGCTCGTCACGGCGATTTTCCGCGCGGAGGGCTTCGAGGTCGAAAGCGCACACGACGGCGCGGCGGGCATCGCCGCCGTCATCGCACACCACCCGGACATCGTGCTCCTCGATCTGGAGCTTCCCGGCGGCATGGACGGGATGGCTGTTCTCGAGCGGCTGCGCAAGGAAGCACCGGGTGTCCCCGTCGTGATGCTGACCGGGTCGATGGACGTGAAGAATGCGGTGCGCGCAATCCAGCTGGGGGCGGTCAACTACCTCACGAAGCCGATGAATCGCGCCGAAGTCGTCATCGTGGTGCGACGCGCTCAGGAAGCGGCCGTGATGCGGCTCGAGCTCGAGCGCCTGCGGCGTCAGGTCGGCCAGGCTGCGGCGGACACCCTCGCCAGCCAGATGGGATCGGGAGCGGCGGTTCGACGCGTCATCGAAGAGGTCCGCCTGGTCGCGGCAACGCCCTTCACGGTCCTCGTGTCCGGCGAGACGGGCACGGGCAAGGAACTGGTCTCGCAGGCGTTGCATCGACTGAGCGATCGGCACGCCCGTCCGTTTGTGGCACTGGACTGCGGAGCGATTCCCGATACGCTGACGGAGTCGGAGCTTTTCGGCCACGAGAGAGGAGCGTTCACGGGAGCCGAACGGCGGACGGAGGGGCGGTTTCGTCTAGCTGAGGGGGGCACCTGTTTCCTCGACGAGATTGGGAACCTGCCGCTGAGCCTCCAGGCCAAGCTGCTCCGTGTGCTGGAGTCGGGTCAGGTCCAGCCCATCGGCGCGGACCGCGCGAGCCCGATGGACGTGAGATTCGTCGCCGCCTCGAACCTCGATCTGCAGGAGCGCGTCGAACGCGGTGCATTCCGATCCGACCTCTACTTCCGCCTCGCGCAGTACGCCATCCGGCTGCCGCCCCTGCGGGAGCGCATCGAGGACATTCCCTTCCTGACTCGACGCTTCGTCGACGAGGCCGCGACCCATCTTCGGCGCCCCATCGAGGTCGTCATGCCAGACGCCCTGGAGGTCTTGACGAGGTATCGCTGGCCTGGCAACGTCCGCGAGTTACGGAACGTGGTGCGCCAGGCCGTCCTCCAGAGCCGCGGCCTGAAGATCGACGCCGATATCATTCGCGCGGTGATCGGGGATGCGCCGCGCGGCTCGAGGCACGACCCGGCGGCCGCGTCGGGCGCCTCGCTGCGCGAGATCGCGGGCGGAGCGGCGAGCGCGGCGGAGCGTTATGCGATCTGCGGGGCGCTGCGTGCTGCGGCGGGCAACAAGGCAGCCGCCGCGCGCGCACTCAGGACCGACTACAAGACGCTGCACCTGAAGATTAAGAGTTTCGCGATCCAGCCACGCGACTGGCGGGCGGATGACGTGGCTCACCTGTGAACCCATCAGCAACGCCGACCGCGAATGTGTGGCCTTCAGGCCATCAGCCGTCTCCACGTACAAGAGCGCAGGTCAGCGCTTCCGGCCAGTCCGCGTAAGTTTTCACGAATGCCGGGGCCGGGAATCGAACCCGGACGCCCTCGCGGGCACGGGATTTTAAGTCCCGAGCGTCTGCCAGTTCCGCCACCCCGGCTCGGCCCCATTCTACGGCGTCCTCGCCTGGAGACTGGAGTGAAACGCGGGGCGCTACCGCCGCGAACCTCGTAGAACCCCGCAGAACCCCGTAGAACCTCGTAGAACCTGATATAGCGCCCGCAATCCCGCATAATGGCGTGATGCCCGCTGCCGATCCGTTTACCGCCTTTCTCGACGCCATCGCCCGCGCCGACGCACAGCAGATCGACACCGCGCCGGTCACGCTGGCGACAGCCGACCGCCACGGCCGCCCCTCCGCGCGCATCGTCCTGCTGCGCGGCGCGGACGCGCGCGGCTTCGCCTTCTTCACCAACTACACGAGCCGAAAGGCCCGGGAGCTGACGGAGAACCCGCAAGCGGCCCTCTGCATCCACTGGCCCACGCTCGAAGAACAGATCCGGATCGAAGGGCGCGTGGAGCGCCTGCCCGAAGACGAGTCGGACGCGTATTTCGCCGGGCGCCCGCGGGGCAGCCAGATCGGAGCGTGGGCATCGCACCAGAGCCAGCCGCTGGCCTCACGAGAGATCCTCGAAGACAGCATCCGGGAGACCGAGCAGCGCTTTGACAACGCGCCGGTCCCGCGGCCGCCGTTCTGGGGCGGATTCCGGATCGTGCCCGATCGCGTGGAGTTCTGGAGCGCCCGCACGTACCGCCTGCATGACCGCCTCGTCTACCTTCGCGACGGGGACGCGTGGCGCACCGAGCGCCTGTATCCCTGACGCATGAGCCGATCCGCGACGCGGCTGCGCCTTACAGTCAGGAGGCCGCCGTGCGCACGACACCATCACTGCGTATCGCCCTGCTCACCCTCGTCCTGTTGTGGACCCTTCCCGATCCCGCATCGGCACAGCCCCGCGACTCGCGATGGACGGCCGGCGCCACGGCTGGCATGGGGCGGACGTGGGACGACGAGGGACAGATCGGAAGCGGAGCGCTCGCGGGCGGATACGCGGGATGGCGCTGGCTGGCGCGCACCGACGCGGAAGTGTCGGTCGAGATCCTGCGCCACCGGCGGACAGGCGGACACTTCCAGGCGATAGGACACACGACCCTCGTCGAAGGTGTGCTGACGCGACGGTTCGGCCCGCAGGCAGCCAGCGGCTACGTGCTGGGGGGCGTCGCGCTGGGGTTCCACACCGGCACGGCCGGCTTCCCCGCCGACGGACTGGTCGTGCGGACGGAGAGCACACAGCGCGGTGTGGTGGCCGGCGGGGGCCTGACGTTCAGGGTGGGAGAACGTCTGGAGATGGGACCGATCGTGAAGATCGTCCTGCTGGCCGCAGACCGCGACTCCGATCCCGCATCGGCCGCCATGGTCGGCTTCCGAATCGGCACTCGCCGATGAACGTATCCGCCAGATAGAATCAGCGGGTCCGCCCGAGGAGGATTCGAGTGATTCTGGACACGCTCACACGCGCCGCCCGCTACACGGCGCTCCACCCGCTCTTCGCCGAGGCCTTCGAGTTCCTGGCCGCGACCGACCTGGCCGCGCTGCCAAAGGGACGCGTCGCGCTGCAGGGCGAACAACTCTTCGTCCTCATCGACGAGCCCGACGGCCGCGGACGCGCCGGAGCGCGACTCGAGGCGCACCGGCGCTACATCGACATCCAGCTCACCGTGCGGGGCATCGAGCACATCGGCTGGCGCCCGATCGAAGACTGCGCGCAGCCGGACGGACCGTTTGCGGAGGATCGCGATATCGCGTTCTTTGCGGATCGGCCGGACACGTGGCTCGTCGTGCCGGCGCGGCACTTCGCCATTCTCTACCCCGAAGATGCCCATGCACCGCTGGGTGGCGACGGGCGGCTGAAAAAGGCGGTCGTAAAAGTGGAGCTCGCCGCACTCAGCGGGCGTCGAGCGACACCGTCGGCATGAACTGCGGCGGACGGCGGTGGCGGGTCGCCTGCTCGTACGCGAAGGCGTACTGAATCAGCCGCGCCTCGCTCCACGCCCGCCCGATGAACGAGAGGCCGACCGGCAGGCCACGCACGAGGCCGGCCGGCACGGTGATGGACGGGTATCCGGCCACGGCCGCAGGCGTCGAGCTCGCACCCAGAAAATGATCGCCGTTGACCAGGTCGGTCAGCCACGCCGGGCTGCCCGTCGGCGCGACGATCGCGTCGAGCCGAAGCCGCGACATCACGGCGTCGATCCCGCCTGCGCGAGCGCGCGCCCGGCTCGTCGCGTGCGCCCGGCGATATGCCGGCGACGTCAGCCCGCCCTTCTTCTGGGCAGTGATGAGAATCTCCTGCCCGAAGAACGGCATCTCGCGATCCTGCTGCGCGGTGTTGAACGCGATCAGATCCGCGAGCGAATGCACCTGTGCGCCCGGCCCGAGCTGCCCGAGATAGGCATTGAGGCCCGCCTTGAACTCGTAGAGCAGCACCTCGAGCTCGCAGTCGTCCAGCGACGCGGCGGTCGGAATGTCGGCCGGGTCCACGACAACCGCCCCCTGCTGTTTCAGATCCGCGATCGCGGCCTCGATCAGCCGATCGGTCGCCGGGCTGTATCCGAAGTAGCGCTTCCGGGCGACGCCAATGCGCGCGCCTCTCAGGCCGTCCGCCTTCAGCGACGCAGAGTAATCGATCGCGCGTCCCCGGCTCGCCTCGGTCGCCGGGTCGCGGGGATCCGGCCCGGCCAGCACCGTGAGCAGCATGGCGGCGTCCGCCACGGTCCGGGCCATGGGCCCTGCGGTGTCCTGCGTGTGCGAAATCGGGATGATGCCTGATCGGCTGACGAGCCCGACGGTGGGCTTGATCCCGACGAGCCCGCTGGCGCCGGACGGGCACACGATGGACCCATCGGTCTCGGTCCCGACGCCGACCGCCCCGAGGTTCGCCGCGACGGCCGTCCCGGTCCCCGAGCTCGATCCGCAGGGGTTGCGATCGAGCGCATACGGGCTCTTCACCTGCCCGCCGCGCCCGCTCCAGCCGCTCGTGGACTTCGTGGATCGGAAGTTCGCCCACTCGCTCAGATTGGTCTTTCCGAGAATCACCGCCCCCGCCTCACGCAGCCGTGTCGTCACGAACGCATCGCGCGACGCGATGGATCCCGCGAGCGCCAGCGACCCGGCGGTCGTCGGCATGCGATCGGCGGTGTCGATGTTGTCCTTGATCAAAACGGGGATCCCGTGCAGCGGCCCCCGCACGCGTCCGGCGCGGCGCTCGGCGTCGAGGGCATCCGCGATGGCCGGCGCGTCGGGGTTCACGGCAATCACGGCGTGCAGGGACGGGCCGGCGGCGTCGATGGCCGCCATGCGCGCAGTGTAGAGATCGACGAGCCGCCGGGACGTGAACCGACCGGTGGCCATCCCGTCCTGCAGGCTGGAGATCGTGGCCTCGTCCAGCTCGAACGGCGGTATGCCCGGGGACGGCTGCGCATGGAATCGCGGCGCCCCGGCCAGCACGGCGAGGGCCCCAAGCGTCACCAGCGATATCCGTCGCATCATCGCGGCACTCCTGGGGTAATGACGCGCCGGCAGATCAGTGGACGACGGGACGCGAGGGGGCCGCGGCCGCGAGCACCCGGGTGATGAGGGAATCGAGCCGGGGCTGCTCGATAGCGAACGGACCCGCCACCACAGCACCGGTCGGAATCTCGATGGCAATGACGACGCCACCCTCGGCGGGCTCGACGATCCAGCTGAAGCCGCGAAGCGTGACGACCGGCTGATCCGACCCCGGGTTCTTCGCCCGATCGACGGCGAGCAGCATCGCCTTCAGGACGCCTTCCACGTCGAGCTCGGTCCAGTGGGACGCGTCGTTGCCCTCGATGACGCAGGTCTGCGCGATGGCGCGATCGCGGTCGCGCAGCACGATTTCAAGATCGAATTGCATGGAGCCCGATTATACCGCCAGCGCCCGGGCGAGATCCTCCGGCGTCGCGACCGGCTGACGGCACGTGAAATCGCGGCACACGTAGGCCTGCGCTCCATCGCCACCCGTCATCGCCGCGGTGAACGGAAGCCGCGCGGCCATCTGCTCCTGCGACGGACCGGGAAGCACCGGGATGGTGATGGCGAACGGCAGATAGTGCTGCGCGAGCGCGCGGCGCAGCGGGAGCGCGGCCTCAGCAGTGCCGGCGACGACGACCTGCGACAGGCCGGCGTGCCAGCCGCTCAGGACGCAGAGCATCATGGGAATCGTGCGGCCCGCGGCGCCGGCGCGAGGGCCGAACCGACCGAGCGTGCGTCCCGCGCGATCGCGGGCGTCCGCGTCCCCCGTCAGGTGCGCGAGTGTGAGCGCATTCAACGCCGCGACCGAGCTGGCGGCCGGCTCCGCGCCGTCGTAGTCCTCCTTGAGCCGGAGAAGGACGGACGGGTCGTCGCCCGTCGTACTGAACCATCCGCCGTCGCGTGCGTCCCAGAATTTCGCATCCTGGATCCCCTGCAGCTCGATGGCCCACTCGAGCCATGCCGGATCCCCGCCGGCCTGGAACAGTTCGAGGAGCCCCCAGACGAGACAGGCGTAGTCTTCGGCATACGCGTCGATGGCGGCGTCCCCGTCGCGATACCGCCGCAGCAGCCGACCCTGGACCCAGAGGTGTTCCCGGATGAACCGTGCGGAGCGCTCGGCGGCCTGCAGATATCCCGCGGCCGACGGACGATCGGGGAGCACCCGCGCGGCGCGCGCGAAGGCGGCGATCATCAGCCCGTTCCATGCGGTGAGAATCTTGTCGTCCAGATGCGGGCGCGGGCGTCCCTCGCGGTGGGCGAAGAGCGTCTGGCGGATGCGCCCGAGGGCCGCCACGACGGCCTCGGGCGTCCGGTCGAGCGCGCCGGCCACCTCCTCGATCGACGCGGCCGTGTAGAGCAGGTTCTTCCCCGTGAACTCTCCCTGCGGGTCCTGCGGAGCATTGCCGGCGGGCCGGATGCCGAATCGACGGCGTGCGATGCCGGCGTCGCCACCCAGCAGCGTCCCGATCTCGTCGTCTGACCAGATATAAAACGCGCCCTCGGACCTGTGCGCACCCGCGACGGTGGCCTGTCCGGGCGGAAGACTATCGGCATCCTCGGCGCTGTAGAAACCGCCGCCGCGGTCGGTCATGTCGCGCTGCACGTACAGCAGCGTGTCCTCGGCGACCGCGGCATAGAAGTCGTCGCCGGTGGCCTGCGCGGCCTCCAGATACGCGAGCACGAGCTGCGCCTGGTCGTAGAGCATCTTCTCGAAGTGCGGGACGCGCCAGTCGCCGTCCACCGAATAGCGATGGAAGCCGCCGCCGATGTGATCGCGCATGCCCCCGAGCGCCATCGCACGCAGCGTCTCGATGGCCATGCTGAGCGGCGGGGCGGCGTCACCACCGGCCGCCGTGCGCCGGGCATGTTCGCGGAGCAGAAAGAGCAGCTCTGACGGGCGTGGGAACTTCGGCGCGTCACCGAACCCGCCGCGTCGCGCATCGAAGGCCGACTGGAACTGCGCGACTGCCACGTCGAGTGCTGCGGGACCCGCGATCTCCGCTTCGGCGCGCGATGCGCCGTCGGTCCCCGTTACGCCTCGCAGCCGCTGCAGCAGCTCCGCGGCGGCCGCTTCGACGCGGGGACGATCCTCGCGCCAGACGCGACTGAGCTCCCCCAGCAAGTCGGAGAAGCCGGGTCGCCCCCAGCGAGACGACGGGGGAAAGTAGGTGCCCCCGAAGAACGGCTTCAGCTCCGGCGTGAGAAAGACCGACATGGGCCACCCGCCGGCGCCCGTCGTCGCCTGCACGAAGGCCATGTAGACGCGGTCCACGTCCGGACGCTCTTCGCGATCGACTTTGATCGACACGAAATGCGCGTTGAGCAACTCGGCGATCGCGGCGTTCTCGAACGACTCGTGCTCCATCACATGGCACCAGTGGCAGGTCGAGTAGCCGATCGAGAGAAAGATCGGTTTGTCCTCGCCGCGGGCGCGTGCGAACGCCTCGTCGCCCCATGGATACCAGTCCACCGGGTTGGAGGCGTGCTGAAGGAGATAGGGGCTGCGTTCCCGGCCCAGACGATTCATCCCGGCATCGTACCTCACCGGTTCCAGTTCGATAGAATCGGGTCACTCCCGCAGGAGGTACAATCCGCGCCATGTCCCAGGAGCTTGCGGTCGAGACGCGCGGACTGACCCGCGATTTCGGCAGCTTCCGTGCGGTCCACGGGATCGACCTCGCCGTGCCAGCCGGCAGTCTGTATGGCTTTCTCGGCCCGAACGGGGCGGGTAAGTCCACGACCATCAAGTGCCTCACCGGCCTGCTCCGGCCATCGGCCGGGGCCATCACCATCCTCGGCATGGACCCGTCAAAGGATCCCGTCGCGGTCAAACGACGCATCGGTGTCGTCCCCGAGGATCTGGCCCTGTTCGATCGCCTGACGGCGTCGGAAACCCTCTCGTTCGTGGCACAGGTGCATGGCCTCGACGCCGCCACCGCGAGGCAGCGCACGGCGGATCTCCTGGGCGTGATGGACCTGGCGGGCGCCGGCTCCACACTCGTGACCGATTTCTCCCACGGCATGCGGAAGAAGCTGTCGTTGGCGGCGGCCCTGCTGCCGGCGCCGCGCCTGCTCTTCCTGGACGAGCCGTTCGAAGGGATTGACGCCGTCGCGTCGCGCCAGATCAAGGAGTTGCTGCTGTCGTTCGTCGGCCGCGGCGGCACCATCTTCCTGACCTCGCACATCCTTGAAATCGTCGAGCGCCTGTCCACGCACATCGGCGTGATTGCCGGCGGACGTATGGTGGCGCAGGGCACGATCGCCGAGATTCGCGCGGGCGGCGCCGGGAGCCTCGAAGAGCTGTTCATCGGACTGGTCGGCGGCGACGCGTCGCCGCACGCGGCGCTGGACTGGATCTGAGTGGCGGCCGTGCTGCGTGCCTTCGCCTGGCTCCGCTGGCGCATGTTCATCAATGCGCTCGAGCGCACCGGTTCGCGCGACGTGCTCGAACGCTTCTCGCTCGCCATCGAACAGCTCGGGCCGATCATGGCCGCGGTGCTGCTGATTCCCTCGTGTCTCTCACTCGCGTCGCTCGGCGCCGCCGCCGGGTACGCGCTGGCGAACGGAGAGTCGGCTTCCTGGCTCGCGCGGGGGCCGCGTTATCTTTTGCTCCTCGCGCCCATCCTCAGTCTTGCCGGTCCGCTGCTGCTGCCGGCAGCCGACCGTATGAGCCCCGTGCGGCTGCTCCTGCTGCCGATCGGCCGTGGCACGCTCTATGTCGCGCAGTCGGCCGCGGCGCTTGGCGATGTCTGGATCGTGCTGACGCTGGCGCTGCTCGCGGGCCTGCCGCTGGGCCTGGTGGCAGGTGGCGCCGTGGGGGCTGCGCTGGTGGCCATTCTGGCTGGACTGCTGTTTGTGCTCACCCTGCTGGCCCTGTCGGCGGTGGCGACGAGTGTCGCGCACCTCGTGACTCGGGACCGGCGGCGGGGTGAACTGATCGCCCTGCTCTTCCTGTTGGTGATTCCGGTCATCGGCCTCCTGCCGGGCGCGATCGCGGGCGCACTCGATCGGCGCGGGCACGATGTCGCCGTTGAGGGACGCGGATCGATGCTGGCGCGGGCGCCGTGGCTGGAGGCGGCGATGCTGCGTGCCACGCAGGCCTACCCTCCGGAGCTCTATGGCCGCACCACGGCCGCCGCGGCCAGCGCACGCTCTCGCCCTGCGCTCGTCGCGCTGACCGCGCTCGCGGCCGAGGCCCTGCTGCTCCACGCGCTCGGCTTCGTCCTGTTCCAACGCGCCCTCGGCGCCCCCGGATCGGGCGGCATGCGGCGCGACACCCAGACACGGTCGTCGTGGCGGCGCCCGCTGCCTGGCCTGTCGCCCACAGCCTCCGCCGTGGCACGCGCACAGCTCGCGCTGGCGCGGCGGACGCCGCGCGGCCGCGCCATCCTGCTCTCTCCGATCGCCCTGCTCGTGGCGTCCGCCGTCCTGCTGCGCCAGCACTCCGAGCTCACGCTCGCCGGCGTGCCGATCGATACGGGCCTGGCGCTCGCCTGCTTCGCCTCGCTCGTCTGCCTGATGGCGACGTTGCCGTTTGCGATGAATCAGTTCGCGGTGGACGGGGCCGGGCTGACGCGCGTCCTGCTCTTGCCGCTCGACGACCGGCCGTATCTCGCCGGCAAGGCGGTCGGCAACGCCCTCATCGCGGCCGTGCCCGCCTCGCTCTGCCTGACCGCCGCATTCGTCGTCACCACAGGCACGCGTGCCCTCTCAGCCTGGGCGGCGATCCCTCTCGGGCTGATCGCCGTCGCCCTGCTGGTGTCGCCAGTCGCGGCGATCCTCTCGGCGCTCTTCCCGCGGGTCGTAGACCTGAACAGCATCGGGAACCGTGGCAATGCGCATGGGCTCGCCGGCCTCCTCGGCGTGCTGTCCTTCATGCTGGCGTCGGCAGGCACGCTGGGCATCGGCGCGGTGGCAGCGTACGCGCTCCCGCACCCCGCCGCGAGACTGGTCGCGCTCGGCATGTGGTGCGTGGTGAGCGCAGGGATCTGCGCCGCGCTCTTTGTCCCCGCTCGCCGGATCTTCGCCTCGCGTCGCGAGAATCTCGCGACACTCCACCGGGGCTGATCGTTCGACGAGGTTCTACGGCGTTCCGCGGGGTTCTGCGAGGTTCTCACCAGGTTGGTTGGAGGGTACCGGGATACCCACTGTGTTTCGCCGGTCTGCCGTGTGATGTCCGGCAATGCCGCCCGGGCCGTGGCTTCCCTCGAAATGCGGCGACTTCCGGTGCCGGCCACACATGGCATCCCGCTTGCTTTTATGAGGGCGTCGGGTGACGCGAGAGCAACCCGGCCGCCGCTCCGGTGTTCCGCTGGAGCATCCGCCCCGTCACCGACAACCCGCCAAACGGTTGCAGGGAGAGGTCAAACGACACTCCCTGCCCCGCCATGTACCGCTGCGGCTCGGCGTTCGACCTGCTGATTAAACTCTTGGCGTCGGCGCGGCGGGGATCTCGTCCGGACGTCGGCGCCGAAGCCGCGCGTACGCGGCCGTCACCTGGGCGCCGAACAGAAAGATCACCGCGGAGATGTAGATCCAGATCAGAAAGACGACAACCGCTGCAATGGAACCGTGCACGCTGAAGCGCGACATGTCGCGGACGTACACCGAGAAGCCCGCCAGCGCGCCGCGCCACAGCAGCCCGGTCATGACCGCCCCGACCCAGACATCGCGGAAGCGCACCGCGGCGTTGGGTACGAAATAGAACACCAGGCCGACGATCACGATGAAGATCACGGTGCTGGCCGACTTCAGTGCGAACCCCTGCAGCACGAGCAGCCCCGGGGCACGATTCATCACGCCGGCGAACCACCGCGCTTCCGCCACGTTGATGGCACTCACGAGCACCAGCCCGATGAGCAGCAGCAGGCTCGCCGCCGCCAGCATGATGAACGAGATGAGCTTGTGCTTCAGATAGCTGGGTTGCTTCTCGACGCCCCAGGCATGGTTCACCGCGGAGGTCACGGCTCCGAACACACCCATCGCGGCCCAGACAGTCAGCACGCTTCCGAGGACACCCGGCTGCGCGCCCGCCTGCTGCATCGCATCGAGCTGCGCCCGCACGAAGTCGAACTGCTGCGGAAAGTAACGCAGCACGAACCCCAGCACCGACGCCCGGTCGGTATCGGCCGTGGTGACGCTCGCCAGGATCGACAGCGCCAGCAGAAAGAAAGGGAAGAGCGAAAGGAGGGAATAGTACGCAATAGACGAAGCGAAGGTCAGGTCATTGCCCTGGTAGATGCCCTTGGACCCACGCCCGAGCGCCAGGCCAAAGAGCCGCACTTCCGACCACACCCGCACCGTCGCGCGGCGGACAAGAGTCACCGTCACATGATACGGGGGTTCGGTAGGGCTACGCGGGGCCTGGCGGGAGCTCCGCGGGTGCGCTGTCCCGCCAACCCTGCTCGACCTCCTGGCGGAACCAGGCGGGAATCGTTCCCGTGAGCGTGACGGCGGCCAGCCGCAGGGCGGCACGGCGAAGTGATGGGTTCCGCAGCACGTAGACGGCGGCGCCCGCGACCGCGAGACCGATCACGACGTTGGCGACCTTTTCGGCGGTGGACTCAGTCATCGATGCGAACAGCCTTTCCTGCCAGAGGCGCGACGACGGTGCGACGCACGACGCGCCGCACCGCCGGGGACACTTTCGGCGGTCCCTGCCGCCACCGTATGTTAGAGGCGGCCGCCGGCGGGTCCGCTGCGGGCACCCGACAGGGTGCCTTCCGACGTCGAACTGCTGCCGCCGACCGGGTTCGCCGCACCCGGCATGCTGCCAGCCGCACCCTCGAAGCCCGAACCCGTGGTCCGCGCGCGGTCGTAGGCTTCACGGCCGCGGTCGACCATCTGGGTCACCTTGCCGGTAGCCTGCTGATAGCCATCAGCCGCCGTCGTGCGCAGCTTGCCCGCCTGCTCGGTGAGCTTCGTCCGGAGCTCCGCGCCCGGTTTCGGCGCGAATAGCATCCCGAGGCCCGCACCGAGCACGGTGCCCGCCAGCAGCCCCATCAGGAACGATCCGCCACCATCTTCGCGCTCAAATCGATCGTACTCGTATGCCACGTACTACCTCCTTCATGTCGGTGTTCAGCCGGCCCTTCGGCCGGATCAGATGCCGGCCCGTATGAGGACCGGCGGTATCGCTGCGGTGTCAGTATCGTCCCGCCGCGGGAGTCGGCGGCTCGTGACGGTCGGTGCTTCGCAGAATCGACGCCACCGACGCACGCACGCCACGCACGACGCCCACCGCCTGGTTGACCCTGTCGCGAACCGAGCCCTTCACGCGCTCCGCTGTTTCGTCGACTCGTCCCATCGTGCCGGAAATGGCGTGATCGACCCGCTCGGTCTGCTCGCTCACCCGCGCGGTGACCGACTTGACGTCCACGAGGATCGCCTCCACCCGCTCACGCAGCGGCGCAATCTGCCGCGTCTCGAGCTCCGAGACGAGCTTTGTCACGCGGCTGTACGCCAGGTAACCGCCCACGCCCATGCCGATGAGGAGCAGCGCCTCGAGCACGCTCACCGCGGCCATGATGCCGAGCAGCACATTCGTCGTATGCAGGTCCATGGTTCGCTCCCCGCGCTACGCCGACCAGCGGCCGCCTGCTCCACCGGTCACTTCGTTGATCGAACGCATGCCTTCGCTGGCCGCCGTACGGGCCTTTTCCACGGTGCCGCGAATCCGCCCGATCTCGTTGACGAAGTCGTCCAGCTTAGGCTCGATCTGTTCCCGCACTCGTCGGCCGTTTTCCGTCATATAGAGCCAGCCCCAGGTTCCGCCGATGACGGCCCCGAGAAACGTCGCCCCCACTACCCGCGAACGCTCGTCCACAATCCCCTCCTTCTGTCGGCCGCGCACCCGCGTCCGATTCGGTTAACCCCCACGTATCAATCGGCGTGCCACGTCGATTCAGGCCCGCTCTCTGCAATTCCAGCTCGACCACCCGCCCGGTCGCGTAAATCCGCTATAGCGAGGCGGTCGCAACGAAGATGGCCAGCCCCACGCCGTCCCACGAGTCACCGTCCGGACTGTCCACCGCCTCGCGCCCCATGGGCATCGCCGCGACATAGTTGGCATCCAGACCGAACTTTCCGACCAGGTAGTCGCGCACCAGCGCCGCTCGTCCGCGACTCAGCAGGAAGCGCGCGTCGTTGGTGGCCTCCCCGCGCGCATAGCCCTCGACGACGAGCGGGCTGTCCTTCGGATACCTGATGAACTGCGACATCGCCGAATCGAGCCGGATGCGCCCGGCGTCGCTCAGACGCTCGACTCCGGCCGCGTCGCGCTCGAACAGCACGGCGGTTCCCACCCAGATGCGCAGGACCTTCCGTTCGGCCGTCTCGAGCGTGCCGTCCCGGTACTGCTGCACGCTCACGTCCTGCAGGTCGAAGTACCCGCGCTTGTTGAAGAACCCTTTGAAGAAGAAGCTGCGCTTGATCGCCTCGGTGTTCTCGGCCAGATCGGCCATCGCGGCCTTCGCCGAGGTCAGCGTCTGCTGCAGGTCGCCGGTCACGCCCTTCAGCGGCCCGTTCTCGCCTCGGAAATCCGCCACCGCACCCTTCGCCTGCTCGCTGGCTTCCCGGAGGTTCGCCACGGTCTTCTCCGCCTCCGCCGCGATCGTCCTGACCCGGGCATACAGCGCATCGTCGTTCAGCAGTTTCCCGACGCTGCCCCGCCCCTCCCGGACCCCCTCGACGATCGCCGTCAGGTCCGCGGTCACTTTCTTTGACGACACCATGATGGCGCGCGTGTCGGCGCCAACGTCGGTCATGAGGTCCTGCGCCACATTTGCCGTCGCGGTGACGGCCGTCAGGGCTTCTTCGACCCCCGACTTCACCTCGACGATGGTTGTCGTGACGAGATCGACGGTCTTGCTCATCCGGTCCATCATCTCGGCCAGATCGAACGGCTCGCGGCTCTGCATCGTGCCGCCCGGCGGCACGATCGCAGCCTGATCCGTTCCGGCGTCCACCTGGACGTACTTGTTGCCGACCAGGCCATCGGTCTGAATCGTGGCGACCGAATCCACCCGGATGAGCGGGTGCAGATCCTCGCGCATCCGCAGGCGCACCCGGAACCGACCCGACGGACTCGGCGGCACATGGATCTCTTTCACTTCGCCGGCGTCC
>JANPJN010000654.1:0-2393 GCA_031425515.1 Acidobacteriota bacterium
GCGAGACGATCGGCGGGGAAGTGCTCGTCGGCCTCGGCGATCCCCTCGGCGCGCACCTGCGCCAGCCATCCGGAGAGCTCGTCCACGCGCGCGCGGCACGCCGCGCAGGCGTCGAGATGCCGGCCTGACGCCGGCCGGCCCTCGAGCGTGCTGCCGGCCCAGACCGCGGCAATGGCCGCGTCGTCGAGGTGGCTGTCGAGCCGGAGACGATTTAGTATGGACACGGCGCTTCTCCATTGGACGTTCACCTACCGCGGAGTCCGCCAGCAGAATGCGAAGCCGGCGAATGGCCCGGAACAGGTGGACCCGCACGGTTGATTCGTTCA
This sequence comes from Acidobacteriota bacterium, assembly GCA_031425515.1. Lineage (GTDB taxonomy): Bacteria > Acidobacteriota > Vicinamibacteria > Vicinamibacterales > 2-12-FULL-66-21 > JALZOC01. Next base: position 327 of record JANPJN010000654.1, read on the forward strand.
GTCCCGTCATCGCGCTGACTTCGCGCGACGTGCAGCCCTCGAAATGGCTCAGCATGAACACCGAGCGCTGCCGCTCGGGCAGCTTCGCGAGCGCACGCGTCACGGCGACACGGCGCTCCCGCGCCAGGAGCTGCTCCTCCGGCGAGGGACCCTTGCCCGGTGTCCGCTCCGCGAAATCCTGCTGCCCCCCGGGCCCGTCGGGCATAGGGACGAACCAGCGGCCGCGCCGCGTCCTGGCCTTGATGCGGTCCAGGCAGCCGTTGATCAGGATGCGCGTGAACCACACCTCGAACGGCAGCTCTTCCCGGAACGACGCGAGGTGCGAATACGCCTTCACGAACGCGTCCTGCACCGCTTCGTCCGCCTCGGCCGCATCACGCATGTAGTGGAGCGCGATGCGGACCGCCCGGCGCTGGTGCCTGGCGACGAGCTCCGCGTACCGCTCCCGGGCCTCCGGAAGCCGGCCCTCTGCCTGCAGGGCCTTCACGGCGGAGGCAGCCGTGCCATCCGCTTCGCGGCCGGAGATGCCGGCCGCCTGAGCTCCTGTCATGTGATACGCCTCGAGGGGCGAAGTGTTTACCCCGGCCGGGTCCGGTGGCTGAGGTGTACGCCCCCCGTGCCTTCATTATAGGCGCGTGGCGGATGGCGCGCACGACCCCCTGTCAGAACCGCAGGGTCAGCCGGCCAGCGCGCGAAGGCGCGTGCCCGGGAAGTAGCGGCGCAGAATGCCCGACACGCCGGCGCCGCGCTGCAGCCGAGCCAGCGCCCCGGCCTGGCAGAGACCCACGCCGTGGCCGAAGCCCCGCCCTGTGAAGATCACCGTGTCGTCGCCGCGCTCGACCGAGAACCAGGTGCTCCTCACGCTGCGTGCCCCGAACGCGGCCCCCAGCACGGACCGCAGGATCTCTCCCCGAACGGTGCGCTCCTGGCTGCCCTGGATGGCGACCCGCTCCACCCGGCCCGCCGCATCGCGATCGAGGATGCGAATCGCGTCGAACCGGGCGCCGACGCGCGTGCGCGGGTCCGCGTTGAGCGCGGCGTGCAGGGCAGACGCTCGGACGGCATACGTCCACGTGCCATGTGCCCCGGCGGCAGCGCCGTCGTCCGCGCGGCCGACGAGATAGGGCGGGGCGGCGCCTCCCCAGACGTCCGTCGCCGCGCTCGTCCGCCCGCCACAGTCGGCGTGATAGACCACCAGGGCCGGCGCATCCGCGAACGACAGGATCTGTCCGGCCGTCCGGCGCACGGCGGCCGCGGCCTGGGGCGCCCAGCGCGACGTCGCCAGGCGTCCCGGCTGGTAGAGCTGGCAGTGGGTCCGGTCGCAGAGGTCGTAGCCGTCCTGCGCATGGCGCCCGGGGTGCGCGGCCGCATAGGTCCGGCCGATGATGGCCTGGATCTCGAACATCCGCTCGACGATCCGTGGATCGCCTCCCGCCGGCGCGAACTCGGAGAGGATGCTGGCTTCGATATAGCGCTCGAGCGGCACGGTGCGCACCGTGACCCGCGAGCCGTCCGCCGTGCCGATGCGCAGTTCCGTCCGCGCCGCGCCTGCGGGCAGTGTCGGGCGGCGTTCAGGGGCCGAGCACGCCGCGGTTGCGACAGCGCCCCCCACCACAGCGGCTCTGACGAACCTCATCATCTTCGGAATCATGCGCTCCGCGGCAGTATAGACTTAGCGCGCCCGGCCCTCCGGCCCCTGATCGGCATGCCCCGAATCCTTGTCATCGACGACGACACGTCGGTCCGCCTCAGCACGGAGCGTATCCTCCGCGCCGCGGGGTACACCGTGGAGACGGCGTCGGAGGGCGAGGAGGGCTTCACGCTCGCGAGCCGCGGCGGGTTCGACGTGATCCTGTCCGACATGCGGATGCCCGGGCTGTCGGGGCTCGAGCTCCTCCACAAGCTGCGCGAGCACCGGATCGATGCGGCCTTCCTGATCATGTCGGCCTACGGCACTATCGAGACGGCCGTCGAAGCCATGCGGCTCGGCGCCGTGGACTTCGTGCAGAAGCCGTTCGTGCGCGACGAGCTGCTGCTGCGGGTGCGAGGCGCGGCGGAGCGGCGGCA
>JANPJN010000655.1:0-4201 GCA_031425515.1 Acidobacteriota bacterium
GCTGAGAATGAACGCGAACGGCTCGCCGAGGAGATCGAGGCGGCGCGCGACCGAGAGCGCCGACCCCTCGAGCTCGTCCGCGGCGCTGCGGAGGATCCCGATCGCCACGCTGTCCCCTGACGAGAACGCCTCCTGCACGCACCGCGCGAGCGACCCGATGGCGGCCGGCTGCAGACTCGTGTTGTAGACCGCGTGGATGAGGCCCTGCGCCTGCGACACGTCGAAGTGGGCGAGCAGCAGACGCGTCAGCGCCGTCTTCGGCCCGCGGCGATCGGACTCGCGCAGCACCGCGCGCAGCGCCGCCCGCCCGATCCAGTAGCCGCTCCCCTCGTCGCCGAGCACGTAGCCCCAGCCCCCCGCCCGCGCCGCTTCACCGCGCGCGTTGCGCCCGTAGGCAATCGACCCGGTGCCGGAGATCACGACCACGCCAGGGACGCCGGGCGCGCCGGCCTCGAGCGCGACGAGCGCGTCGTTGACGATGAGCACGCGCGCCTGTCGGGCGATGCGCTTCATGACGGCGCGGATGACGACACGGTCGTCCGGCCGATCGACGCCCGCGATGCCGAGGCAGATCGCCGCGGGCACAAGCGCGCGATCGCCGAGCGCTTCCTCCATCACCTCGTACAGGACTTTCTCGACGGCGAGCTCCCCGGCCGCCTGCAGGTTCGCGCCGCCGCCGCGCGCGGAGGCGAGCACGGTCCCCTCCTCGTTCGCGAGCAGACAGACGGTCTTCGTGCCGCCGGCGTCCAGACCAAGCACATGGATCATCAGGAGAGCCTCACCCAGCCACGCTCGTTCGGGCGGAATCGTACCGCAGTCGCTCGGCGGACGCGAGGGTTCGTTGACATCGCCGGACGGCAATTGTTACATTCGTGCGCTTTATGAGTTTTTCGTTCGGCGGCATTGTGACGCGCGGGGCCGCCGGCGTCGCTGTCTTCGGGTTGGTCTGTGCGTCGGTCCTGCCGGCCGGCCTCACCGCGCGTGAGCGCGAGCCGGCGGCCCCTGCCGCTGTCGCCTCCGACGAGGTGCGGGCGCTCTGGGTCCTCCGCAGTTCGCTCGCCACGCCGGCGCAGATCGCCACGCTCGTGCGCGCCGCGCGCGAACACGGCTTCAACACGCTGCTCGTCCAGGTCCGGGGCCGGGGCGACGCCTACTTCCGCGGCGGTGCGGAGCCGGCCGCGGCGGAGCTGCTGCGGCAGCCCGCGAGCTTCGACCCGCTCGGCGCGGTGCTCGAAGCCGGCCACGCCGCCGGCCTCCGCGTGCACGCCTGGATCAACGTCAACCTGATCTCCAGCGCGACGGACCTGCCGGCCGCGCGTGAACATCTCATCTACCGCCACCCGGAGTGGCTCATGGTCCCGCGCGAGATCGCGCAGGATCTCGCCCGGCTCGATCCCGGCAATCCGGCCTACGTCGGCAAGCTCGCCCGCTGGACGCGCAGCCAGCCGGCCGGCGTCGAAGGGCTCTACGCCTCTCCCGTCTTCCCGGCGGCCGCGGCCTACGCCGAGGCGATCGTGCGCGACGTCGTCCGCCGCTACCGCGTGGACGGCGTGCACTTCGACTACGTGCGCTATCCCGGCGATCGCTTCGACTACAGCGCCGGCGCCATCCGGCAGTTCCGCACGGCGGTGCGCGGCTCGCTGCCCCTCGCCGAACGCCGCGATCTCGACACCCGCGAGGCGGTCGATCTCTTCGCGTACCCCGACGCGCTGCCCGACGAGTGGCGCGCGTTCCGCGTGGCCAGGATGACAGGACTCATGCAGCGGCTCAGCGCCGCCGTGCGCAGCGAACGGCCGGACGCGGAGGTCACGGCGGCCGTCGCGCCGGACGCACGCGAGGCGCTGCAGACCCGGTTCCAGGATTGGGCCGCGTGGCTGCGGTCGGATCTGATCGACGCCATCTGCCCGATGGCCTACACCACCGAGCCCGCCAGGTTCGCCGAACAGATCGCCGCGGCGCGCACGATCGCGGGGCCGCACGGCGTGTGGGCCGGCATCGGCAGCTGGCGTCTCTCCCCCACCGAGACGCTCGACTACATCCAGACCGCCCGGCGGCTCGGCGCCACGGGCGTCATCCTGTTCTCGTACGACAGCCTGATCGATCCGCGCCAGGCGTTTCCCGACTACCTGTCGCGCGTCGGCCGCGGCGCGTTCACGCCGGCCGCCGTCCCGGTCGCCGGGCCCCGCTGACGCTCACCCTGCCGGAGGCAGATGGTCCTCACCTGGATCGACTACGTCGTCATTGCCGGCTACCTGCTGGCGATTACCGCCTTTGGGTCGTGGTTCGCGAGATTCCAGAAGACCACGCGCGACTATTTCCTCACGGACCGGTCCGTCCCCTGGTGGGCCATCTGCTTCACCATCGTCGCCACCGAAACCAGCACGCTCAGCTTCATCGGCGTGCCGGCCGGCGCCTACGCCGGCAACATGACGTTCCTGCAGATCGCGCTTGGCTACGTGGTCGGGCGCGTGCTCGTCAGCATCCTGTTCCTGCCCGCCTACTTCCGGGGGGATCTCTTCACGTCCTACGAGCTGCTGAACCGGCGCTTCGGCGCACCGGTCAAGAACACGGCGGCGATCATCTTCATCGTGACGCGCACACTGGCCGACGGCATCCGGCTGTTCGCGACCGCGCTGGTGATCTCGGTCGTCACGCATCTGCCGGTCAGCCTCACCGTCGCGGCGCTGGGCGCCGCCATGATCGTGTACACCGTGCGCGGCGGCGTCTCGGCCGTCATCTGGACGGACGTCGTCCAGATGTTCGTGTACGTCGCCGGGGCGCTGGTCGTGTTCGTCAGCCTCCTGCACCTCATCCCCGGCGGATGGAGCGAGGTCGTCCGTACGGCGGGCGGCGCCGGACATTTCAGGCTGCTCGACTTCAGCACGGACCCGCACCGTGTCTACACGTTCTGGGCCGGGCTCATCGGCGGTGTCGCGCTCACGCTCGCCACGCACGGCACGGACCAGTTCCTCGTCCAGCGGCTCCTCTCCGCGCGGTCCGCGAAGCAGGCGGCCACCGGGCTCGTGCTGAGCGGCGTCATCGTCTTTGCCCAGTTCACGCTGTTCCTGATGATTGGCGCCATGCTCTTCACGTACTACCAGCACGTGCCGCTGCCGCGCGCGCTGGTGTCGAATGACGAGATCCTCCCCCTGTTCATCGTCACCTCCCTGACGCACGGCGCCGCCGGCTTCATCGTCGCGGCCATCGTCGCGGCCGCGCTCTCGCCGTCGATCAACGCGCTGGCGGCCACGACCGTCAACGATTTCTACAAGCCGTACATCCGGCCGAACGCCGACGAGCAGCGCCTGATGCAGGTCTCGAGGCGGGCAACGATCTTCTGGGGCCTGGCGCAGATGGCCGTGGCGCTTGGCGCGCAGTATGTGACGAAGTCCGTGCTCGATTCGGGTCTCGGCGTGCTGTCGCTCGCGGCGGGGCCCGTGCTCGGCGCGTTCCTCTGCGGCGTGCTCGGTACGCGCGTGCAGTCCCGCGCCATGCTCGGGGGCATGCTGGCGGGGACGGCGACGGTGGCCTGGGCGTGGGCCACGGGCGCCTGCGCGTGGACGTGGTACGCCTTCATCGGCGCCTCGGTCACGAGCGCGGTCGCCGTGGCGCTCTCGTTCGTGTGGCCGCGGGCATCGGTGCCGGCAACGACGTGAGGTGACGAGCGGTGGGTGCCTTCGACGAGGCGGCGGACCTGATCGAGCGGGGCGTCAACGGCCACGCGTTTCCGGGCGCGTCCGTCGAAGTCGGCCGCGCGAGCGGGCCGCTGTGGCGCCAGGCGTTCGGGGCGAAGACCTACGACCCCTACGACCGCGCGATTCCGGACGACACCATTTTCGACCTGGCGTCACTCACGAAGGTCATCGCGACCACGACGCTCGCCATGCGGGCGGTAGACGAGGGACTGCTGGCGCTCGACGACACGGTCAGCAGCCGGCTGCGCGAGTGGCGCGGGGCCGATCGGGCGCAGGTGACCATCCGCGACCTGCTGGCGCACGCCTCCGGCCTCCCCGCCTACCTCCCCTTCTTCCGGGACCACACCGGCCGGGCCGAGTTCGAGCCCGCCATCTGCCGGACGCCGCTCGAGTACGTGCCGCGGGCGCAGGCCGTGTACAGCGACCTCGGGTTCATCCTGCTGGGATTCATCCTGGAGGATGTGCGGAAGACCCAGCCGGGACGGCTGGAGCCGGCCTCGCTGCTT
>JANPJN010000656.1:0-1506 GCA_031425515.1 Acidobacteriota bacterium
GGCCGCGCTGGTCCTCGGCGGCATCGTCGCCTGGACGACGTTCGCCTTCGGCGGCATTCACCCGGCCGCGCTCATCCCGCCCTTGCTCGCCTGCGTGGGTCTCGCGGCCCTCCATCGTCCGGAGCTGGCCCGCGCCGCGCACACGCGGCTGCTCGACGGCGCCGTCATCCTTCTGCTGTCGGCGTGCGCGCTGCAGGTGCTGCCGTTGCCGCGCACTCTGGTGTCCCTCCTCAGCCCGGCCGCCCTGCCCATGGAACGAGCATTCGCGCTCGTCGAGCCGTCGGGCCTCCGCCCTCTGAGCATCCGGCCCGCGCACACGCTCTCGGCCGGGGTGATCCTCGGGGGCATCTGCCTGCTGTTCTTCACAGCGCGTCGCGTGTTCGACACGGGCGGCGTGCGAACCGTGTCGCGGGTCGTGGCGCTGACGGGGCTCGTGCTGGCCGCCGTGGCGCTCGCGCAGAATGCGACCGCGCGCGGCCTGATGTACTGGCGCTTCGCGGCGCCGCGCGAGGGGCCCGCGCCGTTCGGGCCGTTCACGAACCGCAACCATTTCGCCACCTGGGCCATCCTCGGCCTGACGTTGTCGGTCGGATATCTGGCGGCGCATGCCGCCGCCCATCCGCCCGGGAAAGGCGGGGGCTGGCGGGCCCGGATCCTCGCGGCCCTGGATGCGCGCGCGTGGATGCTCGTCGCCGCCTCGATGCTGCTCATCGTCGCCACTGCCGTGTCGCTGTCGCGCTCGGGCATCATCGCGATTACCGTCGCGCTGATCAGTTGCGTGCTGCTGATGCGATCGCACACAGGGGGAAGTGGACGATCGAGCCGGGGGGTGGGTTACGCGGCGATCGTGGCGGGAGCGGCAGGGCTGGGGGTCCTGACGCAGGTCGGGCCAGGCGCCCTGCACGCGCGGTTCGGCGCCGCCGGGACGGCCGTGGCGGATCGGCTCGCGATCTGGCACGATACGCTACCCGTGATACGAGACTTCTGGCTGGCCGGCACCGGCGCCGGCACGTTCCAGACCGCGATGGCGGTGTATCAGCGCAGCAGGCCCGAAGTGATCTTCAACCAGGCCCACAACCACTATCTCCAGGTCGCCGCCGAGGGAGGGATCCTGATGGGCCTTCCTGCGCTGCTCGCGCTCGGTGCGCTCGTGAAGGCCGGACGCGACAGCCTCCGCGCGGATCGGTCTCCGATGTACTTCGTCCGGGCTGGCGCGGCGGCGGGGCTCCTGGGGATCGCGGTGCAGAGCGTCTGGGAGACGGGGCTGACGATCCCCGCCAACGCCGCACTGGCCGCGGTGGTGGCGGCCGTGCTGGTCCACCGGCCCCTCCGCGGGACGACGAAACGCTGATGTTTCGGGTCGGTATCGACGTGGACGGCGTGCTCGCGGATTTTCGGACGGCGTTCCACGAGACAACGAGCGCGACGCTGGGACGTCGGAGCGAGGCGCAGGATGCCGGATCGACGCAGGCGCTCGCGCAGGACGACCTGAAGCGCGTCTGGGAC
>JANPJN010000657.1:0-3809 GCA_031425515.1 Acidobacteriota bacterium
GCGCCCAGCACCGCGACGATGACCGCCGCGGCCGCCACGCGCGGCCACGCCGGCCGCACGAACCGGCCCGGCGCGGTCGCCATCTCCCCCGCCGCGCACGCCAGCCGCAGCAGGGGCGCGGACTCGGCGAAACGCTCCATCCGCGCCTTGCCGACGGCCTCGAGCCCGTCGGTCGAGTCGAGCGTCTCGACCTCGAGATCGAGCTCCTCGATGAGCGGCATGGTCAGCGACCGCAGCTCCGGCAGATCGCCGCAGGTAACGACGGTCGCGATCGTCTCGTCGTGCTCGAGCCGCACCGTCGCGATCCCCCGCCGAAGCTCCGGCGCGAGCTGCGACACGAGCGAGTAGCGCTGCAGCAGCTGCGCGCGCGTACCGACGACATCCTGTTTGTAGGTCCACTCGAAGGTGCGCGAGAACAGCAGCTCGCCGCCGCGCACGATGGCGATCGCCGCCCCCTGGATGTTGAGCGCCAGCCACGCCGTCGCCTCAGTCCGGCGCTGCGAGCCCGCCAGCGCGGCAAGCGCCTGCGCCGGCGACAGGACGGCCTCCACCCGAAAGCCCGCGGCCGTCAGCGGACGCAACACCGAAACGGCGGCCGGGTCGCGCAGGTTCGCGCCGTCCGGCAGCGCCCACGCCACGACGCGCGCGCGCCGGGGCAGCTTCTTCGTCCGCCTTACGAGTCGGAACAGCGCCGGAAGCGCCGCGTGCTGCGCCGGCCAGTCCGCCCCCTCGACAATCTGGAACGCCCGCACCTCGGTCGGCCTCCCCCGGCGCGGCCGCACCCCCACCAGCACGCAGGAGTCGTGTCCGATCTCGATGCCGGTGGCACTGCCCATGGCGCCTGGCTACCCTTCGTCTTCCTCGTACTCGGTCTTGAGCTTTGCCACGACCGCGGGATCCGCGAGCGTGGTCGTGTCGCCAATCGCCTTGCCTTCGGCAATGTCCCGCAGCAGCCGCCGCATGATCTTGCCGGATCGCGTCTTCGGCAGGTCGGCGGTGAACAGAATCTGATCGGGCCGCGCGATGGCGCCAATCTTGTGGACGACATGCGCCTTCAACTCGTCCATCAGCGCGGGGGTCCCGTCCACGCCTTCCTTCAACGTGACAAAGGCCGCCACCGACTGCCCCTTGATCTCGTGCGGCTTGCCCACGACCGCCGCTTCCGCGACGCCCGGATGATCCACCAGCGCGCTCTCGACCTCCATCGTCCCCAGCCGGTGCCCCGCCACATTCAGCACGTCGTCCACACGCCCGAGCAGCCAGTAGTTCCCCTCGTCGTCCAGCCGCGCGCCGTCGCCGGCGAAATAGGCGCCATCAGGCCAGCGGACCCAGTACTGCGAGACGAAGCGGTCGGGGTCGCCGTAGATCCCGCGCAACATGGCGGGCCACGGCTTCGTCAGCGCCAGCAGTCCGGCGCCGACGGCGATGGGCTGCCCCTGCGCGTCGCGAATCTCCGCCGAGACGCCGGGGAACGCGTGCGTTGCCGAGCCCGGCGTCGTGCTCGTGATGCCGGGCAGCGGCGCGATCATGATCATCCCGGTCTCGGTCTGCCACCAGGTGTCCACGACCGGGCAGCGCCCGCCACCGATGTTCGTGTGGTACCACATCCAGGCTTCGGGATTGATCGGCTCGCCGACAGACCCCAGGAGCCGCAGCGTGCCCAGGTCGCGGCCGGCAGGCCACTCCGTTCCCCACCGCATGAACGCGCGGATGGCGGTCGGCGCGGTGTAGAAGATCGTTACGCCGTAGCGCTCGATGATCTGCCAGAAGCGGTCCTTGCGCGGCCAGTCGGGCGCCCCCTCGTACATCAGCACGGTCGCGCCGTTGGCGAGCGGCCCATAGACGACGTAGCTGTGGCCGGTGACCCAGCCGATGTCCGCCGTGCACCAGTAGACGTCGTCCTCCTTCAGATCGAACACCCACTTCGTCGTCGCATACGTGCCGACGAGATAGCCGGCCGTGGTGTGCACGATCCCCTTGGGCTTACCCGTCGTCCCGGAGGTGTAGAGGATGTAGAGCATGTCCTCCGCCTCCATCGCCTCCGGCTCGCAGTGCGTGTCGGCCTGCTCCATGAGGCGGTGGTACCACTGGTCGCGCCCGGCCGTCATGATCGCGGTGTCCTCGGCGCCCGGCTTCCGCTGGACGACGACGACGTGGCGGATGGAGGGCGTGCCGGCGAGCGCCTCGTCTGCCATCTGCTTGAGCGGAACGAGATTGCCGCGCCGGTAGCCGGCGTCCGCCGTGACGAGCGCGACGGCCTGCGCGTCGTTGATGCGATCGCGCAGCGACTCGGCGCTGAAGCCTCCAAAGACGACGCTGTGGACCGCGCCGATGCGCGCGCAGGCGAGCATGGCGATCGCCAGCTCGGGGACGAGCGGGAGGTAGAGCGCGACGCGATCGCCTTTTTTCACGCCCAGCGACTTGAGGACGTTGGCGAACGCGCTGACCTGCCGGAACAGATCCCAGTAGGTGAGCGTGCGACGATCGCCGGGCTCCCCTTCCCAGATGATGGCCGCCTTGTTGCGCCGCGCGGTGCGGGCGTGGCGGTCCACGCAGTTCACGCTGACATTGAGCTGGCCGCCGCCGAACCACGTCGCGTGCGGCGCCTTCCACTCGAGCACGCGGTCCCAAGGCCGCATCCACTCGAGCTCGGCCGCGAAGCCGGCCCAGAACGCTTCGGGGTCGCGGGCCGCATCGGCATAGATCTGCGGGTCGCTGACGTTCGCACGGCTGCGCCACTCGGGCGAGGGGGGGAACCGGCGGTCTTCACGAAGGAGCGCGGAAATTTCGGACATGGTCGCTATGGCTGCCTGGTGAGCTCCTCGATGCGCGCGCGGACGGCCGCGGTGCGCGAGGCGTGGTCCGCCCCGGCGAATGCGAGGAAGCTGCGGTAATGTTCGACGGCGCGTGCCGCCTCCCGGGTGCGATCGTACAACTGAGCCAGATTGTAATGCGCGGAGGGGTTCTTCGGCTCAATCGCGAGCGCGCGCAGGAGCGTCTCCTTGGCGAGATCGGGCTGCCCCAGGTCCCGCCGGGCAAGGGCCGTGTTGATGAGCGCGTCCACACTGCGAGGGGCGAAATCCACGGCGGCGCCGAACTCGATGAGCGCTTCGTCCGGCCTGCCCTGCTTCAACAGCGTCACGCCGTAGTTGTTGTGCGTGCCGGCGTTCTTCGGGTCGATGACGAGCGCACGCTGCAGCTCGCGCGCGGATTCGTCGAGCAGGTTCTTCTGCTGATACAGCAGGCCGAGATTGTTGTGCGCCTGCGCGTCGAGCTCGTTCCGGCTGATGAGCGCCCGGTAGTGCTGGAGCGCCTTCTCGAAGTCGCCGAGCCGGTGGTAGTAGAGCGCGAGCGCCAAGTCGGACTCCGTCGGCGAGGTTCCAGGTTCAGCGTTCCGGGTTCCGGAGCTCAGCACGGTTCGGGGTTCCAGGGGCGAGGGACGGGGAATTACCGTGGCCCGGGGTTCAGAAGTCTGAGGCGCCGGGTCGGCGGCTCGAGGTTCGGGGCTCGGAGGCCCGGCGTTCACCTCGGCCAGGGGTACAGGAGCTGGAGGTGCGGGATTGGGAATTGCGGCGGGCGGCGTGGCCATGTCGACCGGGCTCGCGGTGCCGGGACTCGTCACGGCTGGCGCCTCGGACACCGGCGGGCGTTGAGTCGCCGATGCCGCGCGCGCAACGGTCGGCGTGCGGTGATACACGTTCCAGCCGACCCAGCCCGCGGCTGCGGCGCCGACGAGAAGCATCGCGGGGCCGACGGGCGAGCGCGGCGTGCGGCGCCGGCGCGTGGGAGCGTAGCCGAGCGTAGCGAGC
>JANPJN010000658.1:0-1768 GCA_031425515.1 Acidobacteriota bacterium
CGCAAGCGGGCCTTCAACCTGGTCACGGTCAACACGGATCCGCCGGCCGAGGCGCCCGCCGTCCTGGCGTTCCTCAAGAAGCAGTACGCGTCGAGCGCCAACAAGCAGTTCGCCACCGCGGACCGCGCGGGCCTGCAGGCAGCGTCTGGCGGCTCGTGGAACCTCACCGCGCCCCTGACGCTGGTGATAGCACCGGGCGGAGCGGTGCTCTACCGCAAGGAAGGCCGGATCGACATCCTGGAAGTCCGACGGATCATCCTGGCGAACATGCCAGACTCGGGCTACATCGGGTCGAAGGCGTACTGGATGAAAGCGGTGGCGGACGCCCGGAAGAAGTAGCGGCTACTCGGGGCGGAGGATCACGTACGTCGGCAGGCCGATGGCGCGGAACCGCGCCATGAGACTTCTGGCCGGCTCCACGTCCGGGTCCTCCGCCTGAAACTTGATCTTCACGTAGTTCGACAGCGCCGACGACACCGCCGGATCCCGCAGCGTCGTCTTGTCCATCGTCAAGCAGTTCTTGCACCACGTCGCCCAGAAGTCGATGAGCACGGGCTTCTTCTCGCGCTCGGCGCGCGCAAGGCCTTCGGCGAGTGAACTGGTCCACCCCTCCGACAGCTTCTCCTGGACGCTGCTGCTCACGTCGCCGGCATCGACACGCAGATTGTCGAAGAGCGTGTAGGCCAGATAGCCGTAGTAGACCGCCGTGCCGAGAATCAGCACGCCGAAGACCTGCTTGACCCGCACCATCCACATGCCCGGTTTCGGAAGCGCGGCGAGACCCGCTCCGGCGATGGGCCACGGGATCGCCATGCCGAGCCCGAGCACGAATGGAAGCGCCAGCGCCAGGCGGGTGCCTCCCGCATAGAGACTGCTCGAAAAGAGGATGACCTGGATGACGACGGGCGCGACGCATGCGCCGGCCAGGAGCGCCGCCACGGCTCCCATCATGAAGGCCACGCCGAACGATCCTCTCTGCTCGGGACCGCGCATGCGGCTCGAGAACCTCGAAAAGTCGATATTGACGACGTCGAACATGGCGAGTCCGAGAACGACGAAGAGCGCGGCGATGCCGGCGTTGAACCAGGGTGAAGCGTTGATCGTGCCGAAGGTGCGCGCCGTCAGGATCACGATGAGACCGAGAAGCCCGTAGACCAGTGCCATCGCGGCGCCGTAGGCCGAGCCGAGAAGGAAGCCGCGCTGCCGCGAGCCGGCCTGCGCGCCCGCGCCGATGATGGCGAGGTTGATCGGAATCATCGGCAGGACGCAGGGCGTCAGGTTCAGCGCGAGGCCGCCCAGAAGAATAAGGACGAGAATCGCGATCGGGCCGCGTCCCTCGAACATGCCCTTCCGGGTGACCCCCTGCTCGGCGTCGTGGATGAACTTCACGAACTCGTCGGCGCCGACGTAGCCGCCGGCCGTGGCGAGGACGGTGAACCGGTCGAGCCTCGACAGATCGCTGCTGTCGGCGGGAGCCTGAGGCGTGGGTGCGGGAGCGACGACGGGAGCGGCGGCTGGCGGGCCGGTGCGACGGCCGGCCGAGAGCTGCGCGAAGACGTCCCTGTGGGTCGCTGACACACTCGTGCCGCGCGGGACGATCTTCAGCGTCCATTCCACCGGCACCGTCACCGGCCGAAAGCACACCGCATCGTCGCAGGCCTGATAGCGCAGCCGTCCGGGGATGGTCAGGGTGCCGGCCGCGACGCTGGCCGCAACCTCGAGCTCGGCGCCGGCGACGAACTCGTGGCCGAAGACCGCAAGCGGCTCG
>JANPJN010000659.1:0-2166 GCA_031425515.1 Acidobacteriota bacterium
GCAGGCGCTTGGCGTCGGCAATGAGCCGCTCGTCCACGCGGGCCACCACCTGCGTCACGCCGTGCCGGTCGCGGAGGTCGATGAAGATGAGCGAGCCCAGATCGCGCACGCGATGCACCCATCCGAGGAGCACGACGTCCCGGCCGACATCTCCTGCGCGGAGCGCGCCACAGGTATGAGTTCGCGCGAGCGTACCAAGCGGTGCTATGTTCATGATTTATTCAGCGGTCCCAGAGCCTGGCCCGGACGGCGTGGCGCGGCCGGCGGCCGTTACCAGCGCGCCCACCTGCGCGCGCGGCACGGTCTCCTGGATGCCCGTCACGAGATTCTTGACCGACACCAGTCCGCGCGCGATCTCGTCGGCGCCGAGGATGGCGGCACAGGGGATGCCACGCGCCGCGGCGTACTTCATCTGCCGGCCGATCTTGTCGACCTCGGGATACACCTCGACGCGCACCCCCTCACGCCGGAGCTGCGCCGCCAGGGCGAGGGCCTCGCCGATGGTCGCTTCGTCGAACAACGCCACGAGCAAATCCGCCGGGCCGGCCGCCGTCGCGGGCGGAAACATGTTCCGCTCCCCCATCACGACGAGGATCCGCTCGAGTCCGAGGGAGAAGCCGCAGGCCGGCACCTCCTCCCCGAGGAACATTCCGACCAGTCCGTCGTACCGCCCGCCGCCTCCGAGACTGCCGGCGAGATCGGGCACGGCGACCTCCATGATGGCGCCCGTGTAGTACGAGAGCCCGCGTGCGAGGCTCACGTCGAGCCGCAGGTGCGTGCCGGCGCTGCCGCCAGCCGACAGTCTGAGGATCTCTGCGATCTCGTCAACCCCGCGTACAGCGGCCGGCAGATCTGCGACGATCTCTCTCACGCTCGAGAGCGTCAACGCGCCCGAGAACGTCTCCACCAGCCGGCCGACCGCGTCCGCGTCGACTCCGCGCGCACCGAGATCGCGCGCGACACCGTCCGGTCCGATCTTGTCGAGCTTGTCGATCGCGACGAGTGCCGCGCCATGCAGTGCCGGCGGCACCCCGGCGGCCTCGAGCAGGCCGGCCAGCACCGCACGGTGATTCAGCCGGATGTCGAACGTCTCGAACCCGAGCGCGACGAGCACGTCGGACACCGCGGCGCACAACTCCGTCTCGACCACCATCGACCTGGATCCGATCGCGTCCACGTCGCACTGGAAGAACTCGCGGAAGCGCCCGCGCGCGGGACGGTCGGCGCGCCACACGGGCTGAATCTGATAGCGCTTGAAGAATTTCGGCAGGCGGCCGCGATATTCGGCCACCACGCGCGCGAGCGGGACGGTGAGGTCGTACCGCAGCGCCAGGTCGGTCTCGCCAGACGACTCGTGCTCCCCGCGCCGGAGCACCTTGAAGATCAACTGGCTGCCCTCGTCGCCATACTTGCCCGTGAGCGTCTCGATGTTCTCGAGCGCCGGCGTCTCGAGCGGCTCGAAGCCGTAGCGCCGGTAGACGTCCGCAATGACGCCGATGACGTACTCGCGCCGGCGCACGGCATCGGGCAGGAAATCGCGCATGCCGCGGGCCGGGCGCGCGGCGAGGCGCTGCCCCCCGGAGGATGTCTGGTCGGAGGCCATCAGCGCGGGGAGGCGGCGCCGGCGCCGCCCATGTAGTCGAGTCGATAGCCGACGTAACGCTCGGCATAGTCGCGCACCGAGGCGACCTCGGCGTCGGTCAGTGGCCGCCGGACCTTGCCCGGGCTCCCCATGACGAGCGACCGCGGCGGCACTCGCGCATCCTCGGGCAGCAGCGTGCCCGCCGCCACGATGGAGTCCTCGCCGACCTCGACGCCGTTCAGCAGGATGGCCCCCATGCCGATCAGCACACGGTCCGCCACGGTGCAGCCGTGCACGATCACCCCGTGCCCGATCGTGACCTCGTCGCCAATCGTCGTCGCATGCGTGCCGCGCATCACGTGGACGATTGTGCCGTCCTGCACGTTGCTGCGGCGCCCGATGCGAATCCGGTGCACGTCCCCCCGGATGACGACGTTCATCCAGACACTGCTGGCCTCGCCGATCTCCACGTCGCCGATCACCTGGGCGCTGTCGTCCACATACGCCGTCGGGTGCACGGCCGGCAGACGCCCCTTGTAGCTCCGGAGCATCCCTAGATGATACACAGCTATCAGCTCTCAGCT
>JANPJN010000660.1:0-3346 GCA_031425515.1 Acidobacteriota bacterium
ATGTGAATCGTCTGACACTGATCAGCGGCCATGAGCAGTTCGCGAAAGAAGCCGGCGCCGAAGTGCGGGACGATGACAGGCACGGAGGGAAAGCGCACGGCCGTAGCCGCAAGAGCCAGTGGATCCCCGAGGCGGAAGTCGAACGCGGACAGCAGACCCAGCTTCTTCCGTACGCCGACGCTCAGCACGCCGCAGTGCGCGAACACGACGGCGCCGAGGTCCGCGGCCGCGGCGAACACTTCCCGCACGCCGTCGTCGTCCAGCCGATAGCCGTGCATGGCCGGGAAAAGACAGATGCCCCGCAGCCCCTGGCCGCGGACGGCGTGCTCGAGCCGTGCCCGGACGTCGCCGCGTGCGGGATTGAACATGAAGAAGCCGACGAACCGCGCCGGGTGCCGTGCGACGGCCGTTGCCACCGAGGCTTCGTCGCCTGGAAGGCTCGCGATGAGCGCCGCCCGATCGACGCCGTGGCCGTCGAGCTCGCCCACCCACCGGTCGGCCAGATCCTCAGCGGAGCCCGGGTCCGTCCACCCGAGGCGGTGCGATACTGCGGTGGAGCGGCCGGTGTCGGGCAGGCCCGGGACTCCCTCGGTCAGCAGCTCGAGGAAGCGGGACGAGAAGAAGTGGCAGTGCGCATCGCAGAGACTCACGACGCCATCATAGTCGGGCTCGTGTCGGACACCCACGGGCTCGTCCGACCGGGGGTGTTCGAGGCGCTGCGGGGGGTCTCGCAGATCCTGCATGCGGGGGACGTGGGTGGCCGGGGAGTGCTGGACGAGCTTCGCGCGATCGCGCCCGTCAGGGCGGTCTACGGCAACACCGATCCCGCAGGCCCGCCCCTGGAAGCGCGGCTGACGCTCCGCGCCGGCGAGCTCGAAATTCTCGTGACCCACGGGCACGAGCTCCGTGGTCTGACGCCCGATCGGCTGCTTTCCCTCTACAGCGGAGACGTGATCGTCTACGGGCACACCCATCGCGCGCTGGTTCACCGGGCGGGCACGCGGCTCGTCGTCAATCCCGGCGCCGCAGGGCCGCGACGGTTTGACGTGGTGCCGTCGGTCGCGCGGCTCACGATTGTGCGCGGCAGGGCCGACGTCGAAATCGTGGAGCTCGCCTGACCGACGTCAGCCGCGGCGCGGGGCAGCGGCGAAGCGACGATCGACGAACAGGAAATACGGCAGCGCGAGCGCGGCGACGGCAGCGGCAGTGCCAAAGGCCGTGCGAAAGCCATGGTGCTGGATGATCCAGCCGATGCTGGTCGAACCCGTCCCGATGCCGGTGTCGAAGGCCGCCAGGATGGCGCCGAAGGCCGCACCTCTTCGGGTCGCGCTCACGTCCTGCATCACGTAGCCCACATAGACGGGATAGGCCGTCCCGAAACCAACACCGAAGATCACGGCGGACGCAATCATCCACGGCCGCGTCCCGCTCACCGCCAGACAGGCCATGCCGGCGCTGATGAGGACCAGGCACGGCAGGAACACCCGGCGATACCCGAGCCGATCTCCCAGTCTCCCCGCCATCGGCCGCGTCAGCAGGATCACGATCGCCAGCGTCGTCAGGTAAATCGCCTTCGGCGTCACGTGATTGGCATCGGCATACAACGCCGTGAAACTGGTAATCCCGCCGTAGCCGAACGAATAGAGGAAGAGCGTGACCGACATGATGAGCACGCGCCACTCGAGGAGTCCCTGCCGGGGCGCCGGGTCTCCGGTCCGGGGCGCAGGCGACGCGGAGGGGTGGAGCTGAAACGCGATGATCGCCATGGTGATATTCAGGGCCGCCGAGACGCCGCACAGCCACCACCAGCCATGGTGATAGATCCAGAAGCCGATCGTGGGCGCGACCGCGAGTGCGGCGACGGTTGACAGGCCCCAGTAGCCGATCCCCTCGGCCCGGCGGCTCTCGGGCAGCATGTTGGTCATGTAGGCGGCGGAGGCGGACAGCAGGCCGGACCAGAACACGCCGTGCACGACCACGAGCGCGAGCATCCAGCGGTAGTCGGTGATGACGGCGTAGAGCAGCGAGAAGACCGTAATCGCCAGGCTCGACGTGATCAGCACACGCCGCTGCCCCACCCGATCGGCGAAGGCGCCGGTCAGAGGCGCGGAAAAGGCGGACGAGTACGTCAGCAGGCCCAGAAACATGCCCGAGGCGAACGTCGATCCTCCCAGGTCCAGGATGTGGAAGGGCGCGGTGGGCAGCAGCTGGAAGACGGACAGGAACACCGTGAAGCTGAATCCGCACATCACGAAGAACCGGGGGGTGAAGAGACGATCGGAGGGAGGCATCCTGCGCTTCACTTTATCACCCGCGACTTACGCTAAAATTGCGGCATGACGCAGGATTTCAGCGAGTTCAGGCCTTCGAAGCTGTGGAAGAAGATGCCCGCGGATCGCCGGGTCGCGGCGGCCGAGCTGTTCTGGAGCGACGACCAATCCACCGAGCAGCAGCTCGAAGCCGTGGCGGCGCTCGCCGCGCACATGAAGTTCCGCGCCAAGAGCGTGATCGGCCTGCCGATCGAGAAGAAGGCGAAGTACCTCTCCACGCTGCCCTCGGTGTCGGATGCCGTCGCGGCGCGCGCACTGGTCAACTATCACCTCGAACGCCAGCGGCCGATGATGGGCGCGTTCCTCGACAGCCTCGGGATCACCCACGAGAACGGCCTCATCAGCGAAGACAACGTCACGAAGCCGGAGGCCGACAAGCTCAAGTCGGCGGCGGCGGAGCTCGCCGGAAAGTACCCGCCCGACGAAGTCACGCTCTATCTCAGCACGCTCGTCTCCCAGGACCCCGACACGTGGGGCGGTCTGGCGGAGTCCATCGGGTGATGTGCTGCCGGTGAAGATGCTGGCTCTCTTCTTCACCGCCTCCCTGCTCGCCGGGATCCGGCAGCCGGTCCAGCCCCCGGACGCCGGACCCGTTCAGGCGCTCGACGCCGGGCTCCGTCGCATCATCGCCGCAAGCGGCGCGGAGGTCGCGATCGCGTATCGCACCCTCGACGGCCGGACCAGCCTGTTCATCGACGCCGACAAAAGCGTCCACGCCGCCAGCACCATGAAGGTGCCGGTGATGATCGAACTGTTCACTCAGGCGCGCGCCGGGGCGCTCACCCTGGACGACCCGCTTCCCGTCGTCAATACCTTCCGCAGCCTCGTCGATGGCAGTCCCTATGCGCTCGCCACGGGCGATGCCTCCGATGCCGAGATAATCGCGGCCCTGGGGCGCACGCTGCCGCTCCGCACGCTCTGCGAGGCGATGATCACGCGCAGCAGCAACTTCGCCACCAACCTGCTCATCGAAAGGCTCGGCATCGAGCGAGTCCGCCGGACGGTGGCGTCACTCG
>JANPJN010000661.1:0-6025 GCA_031425515.1 Acidobacteriota bacterium
CGGCAGAACCGAGGAGTTCACCGGGCTGGCAACGGGACGCGGCTACCAGTGCGTGGAAGGCAAAGGGGTGACGCCGCACCCATTTCACTTGCCTCCCGGAGGCGGCGCCGCTATTCTCTCGGCCCATGAGCGACTGGTCCCACTAGGGTAGACGGATCCTGGAGGGCCTCGTGTTCCGCGATGCGGACGGAAAGGCCTCGAAGAGGTCCGCAAGTCGAACCCGAAGTAACACTGGCAGAGGAGAGGGCATGAAGCGCGCAGTCTACGGCGCCGTGGTTGCGGCGGTGATGAGCTCCGTCTGGGTCCTGGCGCAGCCCGCGGTCGAAACGCCCGCCGATGGGTTCCGGCTGGTGGAGGTGGCGTCGGTGTCGGACGCGATGGAGCAGTTGTACGGCCAGCGGGCCTACATGTCGCACGAGATGCGTCCGCTGTCGCCCACGAAGTTCGCCGGCCCGGCGGTGACGGTCCTCTTGAAACGAGAGGAGCACAAGGAGGGCGCGGCGGCATCGCAGGGCATGCTCGACGCGATCGACGCCGCTCCGGCCGGATCCGTCTACGTCATGGTGCTCGAGGGGGAAGGCGCGGCCGACTTTGCCGGCATCGGCGGGCTCATGGCGACAGCGATGAAGTACCGGGGCTTCGCAGGCGCGGTCATCGACGCGTCGGTGCGGGACACGCCCCAGATCCGGCGCCTCCAGTTCCCGGTGTTCAGCCGCGGGGTGGCGCCGTCCACGACGATCAATCACTTCCGCGTGACCGGGGTGAACGTGCCGGTGACGTGCGCGGGCGTCCGCGTGACGTCTGGCGACATCGTGACCGCGGACGAGGACGGCGTGGCGGTGATCCCGAAAGAACGGGCCGCGGAGGTGCTGAAGAAGGCGCAGGAGCTCGAAGACACGGAGCACCGCATGCTGCCATTCATCGCGAAGTTCCGATCGATCAGGGAAGCCGTGCGGCAGTTCGGGCGAATCTGAGGGCCGCCCCGAGGCGGCCCCCTTTGTCGTTCCGCGGCGGTGTCAGGTCAACTCAGAAGTTGACCTTGAACGAGAACTGCATGGACCGGTTGTCCACGATGGTCGAGGTAATCCGGCCAGCCGTCGGCGAGTCGAAGTTCTGGTTGGGAAACCCGAAGCCCGGCTCGTTGAAGAGATTGAAGGCATCCCAGCGAAACTCCAGGCTCGACCGGCCCGCGACCGAGAAGCGCTTCGAGAGCGACGTATCGAGGTTGACGTGGCCGGGGGAGTACAGGATCCCGCGTCCGGTGTTCCCGTAGGTGTTCGCCGGCGGCGCGGCGAAATCGCGCGGGTTGTACCAGAGATCCACAGTCGGATTATCGAGCTCGCCCGAGCCGATGCGGTTCGGCCAGCTCGGCGCGCCGTTATTGACGCCGTTCTGCATGAAGACCGTGAACGGACGACCGGTCGTGACCGTGCCGATGCCCGAAAGCTGCCAGCCGCCGGCCACCACACCGAGGAGGCCACCGTCACCCAGCCATCGACGCCCGGTTCCCCAGGGCAGCTCCCACACCCCACTCATGACCGCGCGGTGGCGCACGTCGTAGCCGGCGGGGCCATGTCCGGCCTCGAGGTTCGTGACCGTCTGCGGGTTCCCGACGGCGCCGCCGCCGCTCGCCGCGGACCCGCCGTAGTCGAGCGCCTTGCCGTAGGTGTAGCTCACAAGGAACTGGAGCCCGCCGGTGAAGCGCTGCGTCACCTTCATCTGGCCGCTGTGATAGGTCGAACGGTTGAGGGGGTCGCACTGGAGGATGTTGTTCAGGCGATTGAGCGGCTGGATGAGACGCCGCGATTCCTGCGTCCCAATCCCCGGCTGCACCTCGTTCGGGTTGTAGCAGTAAACGAGATGCTTGCCGGCGGTGCCGGCATACGTGAGCTCGAGCGCCATCGACGCCAGCAACCGCCGCTCGATGCCGAGATGCCACTGCTCTGCGTACGGCGTCTCGTTCTCGAAGGAGTGCCCGAGGACGCGCGGATTGGCCGCCTGCAGCTCCGCCGTGGTTCGCGGCTTCACTGTCGCGATGGCCGGGAAGGGATCGTCGATGGTGCGGACGCCGGAGAAATCCGTGGGGTTGGTGGCAAAACTCACGTTCTGCGAAACCGTGTAGGGCACCTGCTGGCCGATCATGTTCGACGCCGATGGCTGGACGGGGAAGTAGGTAATGCCGAAGCCGGAGCGCAGGATGGTGCTCGCGTCGCCAAAGAGGTCATATGTGAGCCCGAGGCGCGGCGCGAGGTTGCCCAGCTGTGTCTTCTTGTTGACTGACCGGCTGGCGCCGTCTTCCCCCGCGTAGATCAGGCGCAGCCCCGCCGGATCGAAGTTGACGACCTTGTTGTCCTGCTCCGTTTCGGCGCCGAAGATCTCGTAGCGCACGCCCGCGTTGACCGTGAAGCGGGAGCTGACCTTGAAGTCGTCCTGCACGAAGAGGCCGTGCTCCTGCGTGCGCAGGGTGTACGGCTCGAGCAGGAAGCCGCGGGCGGCGTTGTTGATATAGCCCGTCAGCAGCGAGGCGAGGCCAGACCCCCCCGAATTGGTGACCGGGTTGTTCGTATAGTTCCGGCCAAAGTTGATGGTGCCGCGCGTGTCGGTGTTGGTGAACGGGGACGGGTACCGATCGACGAGCCGGTAACCGAACTTCAACTGATGGCGCCCCTTCAGCCACACGAGCGCATCCTCGACCTGCCAGTGGAACTGCTTCGGGTTCACCGGCAGGAAGCCCGGGCCGCCAGAAATGCCTGTGAGGTCGGGGATGTTGATGTTCGGCAAACCAGTCGTGAACTCGGTGACGTTGATGCCGCGCACGCCGAGCGACTCGGCCGCCTTGGTCCCGAAGTCCGACTGGAACGTGAAGGGCTGCGTATGCGCATAGCCGGCCCTGAACTCGTTGACAAAGTTCGGTCCCAGCACCCGCGAGTAATTGAACGCCGCGCCGTGAGTCGTCAGTCGCGTGTTCTGGATGCCGGCGACGAAGGGTCCCAGGTCGAATCGCGCCGCCGCGTCGGCTGGCGTGGGCAGGCAGCACGCCGCCTGGCCCTGCGGCGCGTCGAGCTTGAACTTGCCCCAGTTGAACCGGACGAACATCGACGCCTTGTCCGACACCTTGTGGTCGATGCGGCCGGAGACGACGTTGTCGGTCACTTCGCGATTGGCCGTCGAGGTGAAGTTGTCGAAGTTCCCGGCGCCGTTCGGCAGCGGGTAGATGCTCGCAATGTTGCGTCCGACGGGGTGGATCCGACCCTGCGGGATGATGTTCCCAGGGAAGGCATCGCGCAGGAATTGCGGGTTTGCCGCGCTCACTGCCCGAGTGGAGTCGAATCCGGGGTTGAGCCTCGTCGTCAGCGGGTCGAAGACGGGAATCAGGTTGCCGGCGTTGTCGCGGAAGTTGCTGAAATTCCCCGTTCGCGTCTCGGCCGTCGGCACGGTATTGACGAAGACCAGGCCTCGCTTCTCTTTCAGGCCGGCGTAATCCGCGAAGAAGAACGTGCGGTTGTGTCCGTCGTACACGCCGGGAATGACGACGGGTCCGCCGGCGGCCCCTCCGAACTGATGGCGGTTGAGTGGCGGCTTCGGATCGACGCGAATGCCGCCTCCAGGCTGCGCCACCTTCCGTACGAAGAAGTTGCGCGCATCGAACGCATCGTCGCGCAGATACTCGAAGACCGTACCGTGCAGGACGTTGCTACCGGACTTGGTCGCGACCGACACGACACCGGCGCCCCGCCCGAATTCTGCCGAGAAGACGCCGGACAGCACCTTGAACTCGCGGACCTGTTCGACCGACGGCGCAATGATCACCGTGTTGAACGAGTATTCGTTGTTGTCGATGCCGTCGAGCAGCCATCCGTTGGCGTTGGCCTGATGGCCGAGGGCATTGAAGTTCGAGGCGCCGCGCGGATTGAAGGTGCTCGCGCCGGAGAGATTCTCGCCCGCCTGGCCTGGCGTGATACCCGGCGTCAGATACACCAGGGCCGCGAAGTTCCGGCCGTTGAGGGGCAGCTCCTTGATGGCGCGCTCCTCGATGACGGTCCCGACTTCAGAGGATTCCGTACGCAGCAGCGGGGCGCTGGCCAGCACGGTGGTCGTCTCCGAGATGCCCCCGACTTCCAGGCCCACGTCCACGCGCGCGCGCTGATTGACCTGCAGGATCACGCCGGCGCGCACCCACTTCTTGAAGCCCGCGACGTTGACTTCGACGGTGTAGGTGCCGGGCGACAGGAAGGGGGCGGTGTAACTGCCGGTGCTGTCGGTCACGAAGGTGTCGGAAGTGCCCCGACTCACCTCCAGCACGGTGACGGTCGCACCAGGCACGATTCCGCCCGGATCGCTGACGGTGCCGACGATGGTGCCGGTGGTGACCTGGGCAGCGGCTGGCGCCGGCACGAACAGCGCCAGAATGGTCACCAGGACCGCCGCCCGCATACGTGACTCCCTCATCGCGCGCTCTCCTTCTCCGCCTGGATTGGTGTGGACGGCCGGCCGAACGACGAACGCTGACGGACGACTGCGCTGCGGAGTCTGCCGCTACGGTCAGGTCGTTGTCAAGGCGTTGCAGTGCTTGTGTCGCGCCGGGGCAGTGCGTGTGGCAACCAGGGTCGTTGGCGGTAAGCTGGAAGCGCGGCGGTCGGCCGCAGACGGAAGGAGCGTCGGATGACCCATGCAGACGCGGTCCGATTCTTTGCCGAGCAGCAGGAGGAATGGAACCGTCGCGACAGCGACGCGCTCACGTTCCCACATGCTGAAGACGGCACGCTCTTCAGCCCGATCTTCAGGACCGTGCAGGGGCGCGCCGAGATTCTTGGCTCCTACCGATCCCTCTTCACGACGTTTCCCGACTGGCAGTACATCGGGCAGCAGCTGCTGGTGGACCGCGACCGCGTGGCCGAGGAGTTCACCGTGCACGCCACGCACAGCGGCACGTTCATGGGGCTGCCGCCGTCCGGCCGAAAGTTCGACATACGCGGCGTGCGGCTGTTCGAGATGAAGGACGGCTTCATCGCGCAGGAGCGCCGCTATTACGACTTCACCGGGCTGCTGATGCAGCTCGGCGTGCTCAGGGGGAAGCCGGCAAAGGGGAGTTAGGGGCTCAGCGCCACTTGAAGAAGCGGAGCGCGACGGCGAACGGCACGACCGTCCACACGGTCATCACCAGGAGCTGACGCTGGATCGACGCCAGCGACGCCCCTTCGAGCACGACGGCGCGCAGCGCGTCAACGAGCGCGGTCAGCGGCAGCGCCTGGATGAAGGGCTGCGCCATCTTCGGGAAATTCGACGACGAGAAGAACACTCCGCTCAGCAGCCACATCGGCAGCATCGCCATGTTCATCAGGCCGGAGACAGCCTCGAACGTTTTGGCCCGGGTTGCGAGCAAGAGACCGAGCGATCCAAAGGCCAGCGACCCCAGCACGGCGACCACGACGATGGCGCCGATGCTGCCGACGACCGGCATGTGAAAGACGAGCGCCCCGAATCCGAGCGGTGCCGCAATCTCCGGACCGAGCAACAGCAGACGTCCGAGCAGCAGCGACAGCAGATACTCCCGCTTCTGCATGGGGCTCGCGACGAGCCGCTTCAGCAGCTTCCGCATGCGCGCCTGGACGATGGAGAACCCGACGCCCCACATCCCGTTGCTCATGATGCCCATGCCGACCAGCCCGGGGATGAGCCAGTCAACGTATCGCGAGCCCGGCACCGCCACCGGCTCCTCCCGCGCGGTCCACGGGTCGGTCCGCCCCGCCGCCCGCTTCAGCGCATCGTCCACCACCAGTCGCGCGGCGCGGCTTTCGGCCCGGGCGGGATCGAACTGGTAGGTCGGCGGGCTCGTGGGAAGGACGACGACGTGAACGGCCCCCTCACGAAGCGCGCGCTCGACGCCGCCCGCCGGAATGTCGAGGAGCGTGATGGACGGCGCGTTCTCGAGCGCCTGCCGGAGCATCGGCGAGCCCTCGCCGGGGCCGAGGCCCACGGGCACCGGCTGTGTCCCGCGCGACGGGAACGCCATGGCCATCACGAT
>JANPJN010000662.1:0-2878 GCA_031425515.1 Acidobacteriota bacterium
ACCGGAGAATCTGCAGATGAGGACACGAATCGCGGTAAGCGCACTAATGATCGCCCTGTGGGGCGCGGGAGTCACGCACTCGGAGGCATCCGCCGATCCTCAGACCGCGGCAGGCGCGCCGGCCTCACCTACACCGCGTGCCGTCTCTGTTTCGCAGGCCGCGCCCACTCCCCATGGGAACGCGACGGCGCAGCCCCGGCCAGCTCCGCAACCGGGGCCTGTCTCGAAATTGGAGACACCCACGGCCTCCGCACCAAGCAATGCGAAGCGACGCAACGTCAGCATTGCAATTGCGATTTCAGATCAGGCAGGAGAGGGCCAGCCCGTGACCAAGATTGTGACGATGATGGTGGCGGACGGGTTGCCGGGGAGTGTTCGCAGCGGTTCCGCGGAGACTCCGTCGCTAGTCAATACTCGCGCAGTTACGCTGAATGTGGACGCCTCACCCAAGGTCTATCCGGACGAATCCATCCTGCTATCGCTCACGCTGGAGTACCGGCCTGCCACCGACGGACGTGGCGAGAGCGGCGGCCTTCAGCTGAACGAGCGGCTGGCGGTGACGCTCGAGTCAGGCAAACCTCTTGTCGTCTCGCGAGCGGTGGATCCATCAGGCAACCGGCGTTTTGCCGTCGAAGTGACGGCGACGGTGATGAAGTAGGGGCTACTTCCCCGTCGCGACCTTGATCGCGTCGAGCGCTTCTCCGGCTTTCCCGTTGGCCGCGTGATCCAGCTTGCCGCAGAGCCGCTGCGCCTCCTCGACAAGGCCGAGCGCGGCGTCGATAGACGAAGCCGCATCGCTGCGGCGGCTGTCCTGATAGCGATCCTTGACGGAGCGCAGCGGGCGCTTCGCGTCTTCGAGGTGGCGGCTCGCGTCGCCGAAGTTGTTGTTGTACAGACTGACCCGCGCGTCGAGGATTTGCGCGCGGGCATCGGCCAGCTCGTGCTGTCGGCGCGCCTCGTCGAGGTTCGCCTGCAGTCCGATGCGCCCGGCCGCGCCCCACGCAAACCCCAGCCCGAGCGTGACAACGAGCACCGCGAAGCCGGTGAGAATCAGTTTCCCGCGCATCAGGAGGTATCTTAGACGAAGCCACCAGTTGACAGCTATCAGCTATCAGCTTTCAGTTAGGGGTGGCTCCGAGGCCTCAGCGGCAGTCGTTCTTGGTTCGGCGCAGTTCCCGGGGTGTACGGCGTGCGACTCCGCGTAAAGAGCCGGACCTGGACCGCTGGTTCGAAGCGGGAAGCTGGAAGCTGGGAACTGATAGCTGTCAGCTGACCATGATGTGCACGTCCCCCACATTCGTGCCGGTGGGGCCCCAGACGATGAGATCGTCGAGCGCGCGGAAGAACTCGTAGGAGGCGTTGTCGGCGAGTGCCGCACCCGCGTCGAGGCCCGCATCCCGCGCACGCCGGGCTGACGCGTGGTCGGCGACGGCGCCGGCCGCATCCGTCGGGCCGTCGATGCCGTCGGTGCCGACGCTCGCGAGCGCGCGGTCGGCGGAGTCCGCGAGCACGGGTATCGCCCCGAGGACGAACTCCTGATTGCGGCCCCCCCGGCCCGTGCCGACCACCCGCACGGTAGTCTCTCCCGAGGCAATGACGCAGGTCTTCCCCGCCCCCGCGATGTTCGCCGCCGCGCCCGCAAACGCCGCACCGGCAACTCGCGCCTCTCCCGTCGTCGCGTCGGAGACGACGTGCACGGCATACCCCAGCGCCGCCGCTGCGCGCGCCGCGCCTGCCATCGCCATCTGCCGGGTGCCGATCACACGGTACTCCGCGTGCGCGAGCCGGATGTCGCCGGGGAACGGCGATTCGTCCACGCCGCGGCGGAGGTGCTCGAGGACTCGCGGCGGAACGGCCTCCGCATCGGCACCGCGCACGACGGCCATCGCTTCCGCGAATGTCGTGGGATCGCCGACCGTCGGCCCGGATCCGATCACGGACGGGTCATCAGGCATCGGCCCGTGCACATCGGAGATCGCCAGCGTCAGGGAGCGGCCGGCGGCCGCCGCCAGGCGTCCGCCTTTGATGGCCGACAGGTGCTTCCGCACGCAGTTCAGTCCGTCAATCGCCACACCGGCCTTCATCAGCACGTCCGCCGTGGCGACCTTGTCCTCGAGCCGCAGGCCATCGGCCGGAACCGCCATCAACGACGAGGCTCCGCCCGAGAGCAGCACGAGCAGTCGGCCATCCCGGCCGACATCCGCCGCACCGGCGAGCGCCGCTCGGCCGGCCGCTTCACTTGCGTGATTGGGCGACGGATGCGACGCGTCGAACCAGCGAAGACCCGCGGGCAGTTCGCCGCGCCCTCGCGGTCCGGCAACAAGTCCGCCGATCAGCGGCTGACCGCTGTCGCCAGGTTCACCCGGCCAGCCGTACAACTCTGCGAACGCGCACGCCATCGGCCACGCCGCCTTGCCGGCAGCGACGACGAAGAGCGGACCGGAGCGGAGCGCTGCCATGTCGGTGCGGGCGATCGCCTCGCGAAGCAGGGTGGCCGGGTTGACGGCGTTGAGGGAGGCGCGAAGAATGTGGAGCAGGTCGGCGCGGCGTCGCGCCTGCCCCGCGGACAATGCGGAAGGCCCGGTCAGTTCAGTTGCTTCGGGTCCGACCAGCCTGACAGGCCAGTGACCGCGTTGAAGGATCGAAGGAGGCGCCCCATCACCTGGTCGGCGTCCTTCTTCGCGCAGAGCAGCTCGAGTCGGCTGAGGACGCGTCCGAGCGCCTCGTCCGCATCGGTGATCGCGCTATCCGAGAAATACTCACGCTGGCGCGCGAGGCATTCGCGGTGCCGGATGAATTCCTCCCGATAGAAATCGGACGGAAGACTGACAGGGGCGCTCAAAACCCGATCCGGGCTGACGACGCGTGCCATGCGACT
>JANPJN010000663.1:0-3209 GCA_031425515.1 Acidobacteriota bacterium
GAAGACCAGCTTCATGGCTACTTCCTCAAATCCACGGACACCCGGGCGGGTGCCGTCAGCGTGACGACGACGGTCTGACGCCGTTCGCCGAGCTCGGGGTGCCGAAAGACAACTTCGTGCGGGCCGATCGCCACGGGATGATTGCCGATGGGGGTCTCCCCCACAGGCGTGCCGTCGATCCAGGCCTGGGCCCAGGGCAACGCGTTGAGACTCATGGGAGTGCGCGGAAGTTCGACCCGCAGCGTCGCCGCCCCGTTGGCCGGCACCTGCACGACGCGCGAGTCGGTGTAGCCAAGCGCGGTGTTGGTCAGCGTGATCGTGTGACGCCCGGAGGGGAGCATCAGCCGCGGAGAATCGCTCGTGCCGAGGAGATCGGCGCCCTCGAACAACTGCACGGGCACGGGCGACGTGACCGTGAGCCAGCCGGCCCCCTGGGCCGGCGCCGAGGCCGTCACGATGACGGACGCCGTCTGCCCCGCCGCCACGTCCACGGTCCGGGTGAGCACGCCCGATCCGCTCTGCACGTCGATCCGATGGCTGCCCGCGGGCAGCAGCGGAACCGTCACGGGACTGAGCCCACGCGCGACGCCGTCCACGGTCACCCGCAAGCGACCGGGCTCGGTCGTGACGGTAAGGGTACCGGTGGCCGCAACCGGCGCGGCCACAGGCTCGAATTTCACATGGTGCACGACCGTCGCCCCGCCGGCGAGCGCCACGGTCAGGGGCTGGCGCCCGGCACCGTCCCGCACGAGCTCGAACCGGTGTGTGCCGGCCGGCAGCGAGAGCGTCAGCGGCGTCCTGCCCTGCTCGACGTTGTTCGCCATGACCGCCAGTCCGGCGGGGTCGGACTCAATCGTCAGCGACCCGGTGGCCGCGGCCGCACGGGCCGGTGCGATACGGAGTCTCCAGAGGGCAGCGCCGGCTCCCGCGAGCGTCAATCCGAGAAGCAGGAGCAGAAACAGCCCGATCGGCCGGCCCGTGGAGCGCAGCGAGGCGGACGACGTCCCGTATGCATCAGGCATAGCGGCGGTGGTCGCCGCGTCGTCCTCCGATCCGAACTCCTCGAGCGAGGATGTCTTGAGCGCCGAGGCGCCCGCGCTCGCCATGTCCGGAACGCGCACCTTTCTCAACACCAGAGAAGCCTCATCTTTTGACTGCGCTGTTGATTGGAATCACTCAGCCCCGCAACGCTCCGGATCGCGGACGAGAACGCGCCATGTCTCGGCGCGACTGCAAGGTGGACGCGAACATCGTACCAATGGGAACCGGGTGCCCAAACCAGAAGAAAAAGAACGTTGCCACGGAGGAATACCTGAGCATTAGCGCTCAAAGACATCTATCGCGCAGACTTTAATCCTTGGAATGACGGTCTTCCAGAGAGCACCGATGACTTCAGCGCGCACGTCTTTAGTCTGCCCCTGAGGAGACAAAAGAACCGGAACGGACCTCTGCTGAATGGAACACGTCTCTGATATTCAATAACTTACGCAGAGGAGGGAGGTTGGAACCGGTTGTGCTCAGCCTCACCACGTGAAAAAACTTGCGCTCATCGTGGCGTCACTGGCGCTGTTCCCTTCCGCCTCCCACGCGGCCGTCATTGACTTCACGGGGCTCGGCAAAGCCGAGGTCGTGACGGTGGCTGGCGCGCGCAACGTCCGGGCCTGGGCCGGCGAGCTGAACTGGACCTGGGTATCCGACAAGCCCGGCGCCTGGGACAACTCCTTCTACGCGTACTGCGTGGACCTGCTCAACAATCTTCACGACCCGCAGACGGTGTCCGTCTCCTCCACGAACAATATGGTTCTGCCGAACCACGGAGCACAGAAGGCCGCCTGGCTGTTCAACACCTACGCATCGTCCGTCCACGGGGCAGCGGGCACGTCGGCCATGGGTGCCGGCCTCCAGCTCGCCATCTGGGAAGTCCTCTACGACGACGGCGCGAGTCTGACGGCAGGCAGCAATTTCCGCGTCACGGCCGCATCGTCTGCGGCGCTGGCGGCCGGAACCTCGTATCTGACCGCCCTTGGCGCCACCGGCAACGCCTACCAGAGCGCGAGCGCCGCGGTGCTGGATGCACGGCCAGGCTTCGGGCAAGACCAGATCACGAGCGCACCCGTTCCCGAGCCGGGTACGCTGCTCCTGATGGGCGCCGGGCTTGCCGGGCTGGTATTGATGCGGCGGCGCGCCTCGCGAACCTGAACACCTGGAGCCAGCCTCACCGCTGGCTCCGCGTCGTCTCTATCCGAGCATCTGGCGCGCACGCGCTTCGAGGGTGCCCAGTCGCTCGTGCAGCGCGAGGCGCAATGGCTCCTCGCTGCTGACCGCCCCGCGTTCTGCGAACAGCGGCGCACCCACAACCAGCGCGATGGTGCTGAACGGCTTCGGCACCTGCGTGCGGTCCCAGCTCGACACCTCCCAGCACCCACTCGACTCGGCGTGAACCGGCAGGATCGGATGGCCGGTCGCAGCCGCGAGCCACAGCGCCCCCGGCTGCGCGACGCGCGCCGGCCCCCGAGGCCCATCCAGGGCGAACGCCACGGGGTGCCCGCCGAGAATCTCGCGCTTCAACCGCAACAACGCCCGCATCCCGCCGCGCGAGCTCGATCCGGCCACCGTCCGGTTGCCGAGCCGCTCGATGACCCGCGCGATCCACTGCCCGTCGAAGTTCGCGCTGGTGAGCGCGACGATGCCGCGACCGCGAAAGAACCAGGTGATCGGGAGGATCCGGGCGTGCCAGAACGCGAGGATGGGCTGATGACCCGACGCCACGATCTGGTCGTAATAAGCCGCCCCCTCGACCTTCCAGGTGAGCGTGCGGCAGAGGCCGGAGATGGCAGGCGCCACGGCGGCGGCAATCACCTGCGTCTTCCGGCGCTGCGAGGGGGAGAGAAGATCAGACATCAGCTCTCAGCTTTCAGCCATCAGCTGACAGCTGTCAGTGAACAGCTCGACACCGGGACATGGGACTGGAAGCTGATAGCTGACAGCTGTGAGCTGCCCCCTCACATCCCCTCATAGCCTGGCCCGCCGCCCCCTTCGGGCGGAACCCAGTCGATGATCTGGTAGGGGTCCATGATGTCGCACGTCCGGCAGTGGACGCAGTTGGAGGCATTGACCTGCAGCCGCCGCGTGCCGTCTCCCGCATCGACCATCTCGTACACGTTCGCGGGACAGAACCGCGTGCACGGATTGCCGTACTCGGTGCGGCA
>JANPJN010000664.1:0-3503 GCA_031425515.1 Acidobacteriota bacterium
ACGAAGCCGGCGGCTCCGGCATCCGCGGGCTGCTCGCCGACCAGGCCGCGATGATGGCCGCCTGCCTCGACGCCTTCGACGCCACCTCCAACATCGTCTACGAAATGATGGCGGAGGAGCTGGCCCACTACGTCAGCCGGGCGATGTGGGACGAGGCGGGGGGCGGCTTCTTCGACCGGGCGGGGGCGCCCGATGCCGACATCGGGCTCATGCGGCAGCGGCTGAAACCGTTCGCCCTCAACTGCGACCTCTCGCGCACGCTGCGCCGGGTCTCCGCCGCATCGGGCGATCACTCTTTTACAGCGCTTGCCGACAGTACGCTGGTTGCGATGGCGCCGCTCGCGGCGGCGCACGGGCCCCTCGCCGCGCACTATCTCCTGGCCGCGCGCACCGCCGGGCCGCGGTGATACACTTTCGGATTCCGAGAACGCAGTTTTCGCCGGACTGAGATATGACCACATCCGTTTCCGCCATCAGGAACATCGCCGCGCAGCTCCGCATCGATTCTGTCCGCTCGACGAGCGAGGCGGGCACGGGACACCCCACGACGTGCCTCTCCGCCGCCGACATCGTCGCCACGCTGTTCTTCGACGAGATGCGGTTCGACCCGAAGGATCCCCGCAACCCGGACAACGATCGCTTCGTGCTCTCCAAGGGGCACGCCGCGCCGATCCTGTATGCCGCCTGGGCGGAAGCGGGGCTCTTCCCGCGCGAAGATCTGCTCAAGCTCCGCCAGATCGATTCCGACCTCGAAGGCCATCCCACGCCGCGGCTGCCGTTCGTGGACGTCGCGACCGGATCGCTCGGCCAGGGGATCTGCGCCGCCATCGGCACGGCGCTGAACGCGCGGCGCATCGGCTCCGACTACCGCACCTACGTGCTGCTCGGCGACGGCGAGATGGCCGAAGGGTCGGTGTGGGAGGCGGCGAGCGTCGCGCTGCACTTCAAGCTCGACAGCCTGTGCGGCATCATCGACGTCAACGGGCTCGGCCAGAGCCAGGACACGCAGTTCGGCCATCAGATGGACGAGATCGCGAAGCGCTGGGACGCCTTCGGCTGGCACGCTCTGATCGTGGACGGGCATGACGTCGAGGCGCTCCAGAAGGCCTTCGGCGACGCTCGCGCGACGAAGGGGCGCCCGACGATGGTGCTGGCGCGGACGCTGAAGGGGAAGGGGCTCGCCGACATCGAAGGGAAGGCCGGGTGGCACGGCAAGGCGCTGAAGAAGGGCGAGGAGGCAGACCGCGCGGTGGCGGAGCTGCAGCAGCAGATCGTGGGAGAGACGACGAAGCCGGCGATTCAGGGGCCGCGGTCGAAGAGCCGTCCCGAAGCGAAGGTCGATTACGCGGCGATGGCGGCTCCGCCCTACAAGCTGGGAGACTCTATCGCGACACGGGAGGCGTGGGGATCGGGCCTCGCGGCAGTGGGCAAGGCCGATGCGCGAGTGGTGGCGCTCGACGCCGACGTGAAGAACTCCACTTTCAGCGACAAGTTCGAGAAGGTCGCCGCGGATCGCTTCTTCGAGAACTTCATCGCCGAGCAGGTCATGGTCGGCGCGGCGATGGGGCTCGCGGCGCGGGGCGCGATTCCGTTTCCGTCCACGTTCGCCTGCTTCCTGACGCGCGCGAGCGATTTCGTCCGGATGGGCGGCGTGTCGTTTTCCAACGTCAAGTTCTCGGGCTCGCACTGCGGCGTGTCGATTGGCGAAGACGGTCCGTCACAGATGGCCCTCGAGGATCTCGCCATGATGCGCAGCGTGCCGGGCTGCGCGGTGCTGTACCCCTGCGACGGGATGAGCACCGAGCGGCTTGTCGTGGAGATGGCGAAGCACGACGGCATGGCCTACATGCGCACCTCGCGGCCCAAGACCCCCGTCATCTACGGCCCTGACGAGACCTTTCCGATCGGCGGGTCGAAGGTTCTGCGGCAGAGCGACACGGATGCCGCGGTCGTGATCGGGGCAGGCGTGACGGTCTTCGAGGCGCTGAAGGCCCACGATCAGTTGAAGGCCGAAGGCATCAACATCCGCGTGATCGACGCGTACTCGGTCCAGCCGATCGATGCCGCCACGATGCTCGACGCTGCCCGGGCGACGAAGGGAGCGGTCATCACCGTCGAAGACCACTATGCCAGCGGGGGTATCGGGGATGCCGTCAGTGAGGCGGTGTCCGAGGGCGGCTTCGCCGTGCGGCGGCTTGCCGTCCGGGAGATTCCGCGGAGCGGCCAGCCCGACGAGCTCATCGACCGGTACGGCATCTCCGCCCGTCACATCGTGGACGCCGTGCGCCAGGTGGCCGCGCGCAGGACGTAGCGACCGTTACGACCGGGCCGCCACGGCGTCCCGGTCGCCTTCCATCCTGAACATCCCCTCGAACAACTGACGCAGCAGGTCCGGCTTCTCGCCGAGCAGGTCGAAGAGATCCTCCCGATCGATGTGGAGAGCGATCCCGTCGCCGACCGACATGGCCGAATAGTTCAGCGGTTGCCCCGACAGCATCGAGGCGGCGCCGATGATGTCGCCCGCCCGGGCGCTGGACTCGTGCCCCTCCGTCGTCTCCGACAGCAGGACCTCGCCCGACACGATGACCCAGAGTGCCACCGGTGTGGACGCCGGGAAGAACGGTGTGCCGGCGGCCAGCACGCGGGTGTGGGTGATGTCGGCGAGCGCTCGCATCTCGTCCACCGAAACCCGCTCGAACACGGGCACGCGCTGCAGGGCGAGCATTTTCTCGACCGGCTGCAACCCGCCGACGGCCAGTTGTTCGAGCTGCAGGGCGTTGCCGGTTGTCTGGAGGTTGCGGACCGTTCCGGGCCGGGCCCGCTCCGCCAGTGTGGAGAAGAAGCCCCGGACGAGCCCCGTGTTCTCGCCGAGCAGGGTGCGGAGCTCGTCGACGCCGAGGGCGAGCGTGACGGCGGCGTCCTGCGTACGGATCGTCCGGCGCGACGGCGCACCCTGCAGTGCCTCGACGAAGCCGAGGGGCGCGGGCGGGTCGATGCTGCGTGGCCCGGTGTCCCGGTCCGCCGCCATGACCTGGCCGTCCAGCAGTACGTGGACGGTGGACGGGACGACGCCTTCCTGCAGCAGCACGCTGCCGGCGGCGTGACGCACCTGCCGTGATGCGCCCGCCAGGCGGAAGAGCTCATCGACCGAGATCGAGGCGAAGAGCGGGAGGCTGCGGATTCGCCCGGCGATCTCGGAAGCGGGCAGCGGTTCCATCCAGAGCTCGCGTCGGCGCGACGCGAGCATCCGGCGTTCGGCGAGAGCCCACGACGCGGACTCGAAGACGTACCAGTCGGCCGCATCCCGGAACGCCAGCACGTGTTCCACGTCGTCGGCCAGCGTCCAGATCCGGCGGTCGCGGACCAGTTCGATGGCGGTCGCGGCGATGACGGGATCTTCGTCGTTGATGAGTTGCAGGAGCGTTTCCTCGAGATCGCGCGGGCGCGTCTTGAGGAGCACGTTCCCGAGCCGCACTTTCTCGTCGTGCGGCAGATCCTCGATG
>JANPJN010000665.1:0-3622 GCA_031425515.1 Acidobacteriota bacterium
GGGACCATGTCGGCGCGGTCACGCTCGGCGGCGCCGCCGGGAACTCGCGGTGGGCTCAGGCTGCGGCATCCGGATCATCTCAGACTGCGGGTGCCGATCACACGTCTAACCCATGAAACGCGGTGGCCCGGCGCGGCTCACGGGACTCGCGCCGTTCTGCGAGCGGTCGGCTGCCGCTCCAGCGCACCGTCAGTCGAAGCGGGCAGGGTCGTGAGGAGGCGCACATGAACAGGATGAACGGCATGACGGGCATCACGATGGCGATCGCGATCGCGTTGGCGGCGGGTTGTGCGGCCACCGTAAACGGAGCAGCTCAGGAGACGACGCCAGTCACGGTCGCACCGGTCCTCGTCCGCGACGTGAAGCCCGTGTACCCGCGTGCGGCGATGGCGGGCAGGCAGCAGGGCCGCGTGGTCCTGGCGCTCGCGGTGAAGACTGACGGCACGGTCGGGAAGGTGCGAGTGGTCGAGCGGCTGTCGCCGGCGCTGGACGCGGCGGCCGTGAAGGCGGCCCGGCAGTGGCGCTTCAACCCTGGCACGCGCAACGGCAAGGCGGTCCCGGTCGAGACCACTGCCGAAATGACGTTCTCGCTGAGATAATTCTTCGCTGCGCCGCGCAGCCGCACGGCCGCCAATCGTTGGTCTGCGCCGCAATCTTCGTGATGCGTGCCGGCGTGCCCCGCATCGTGTCCGCCGCGAATGAACCGAATCGGCTCAGTTTCGTGAAGAGTGCGAGCTACGGTTTCACCGTGATCCCGGCCAGCCGGCCCAGTGCGCCGAGTGTGGTCTGCGCGGCGTTGAGCCCCAGCCGGAAATCCTTGTCCGAGAATGTCGCGAAGAGGTCGGTCGGCTGGTGCCAGTGCGGATCCCACCCGGCGCCGATCTGTGCGCCGCGCTCGTGCTCGCGCAGGCTCACGGCCGGCACGATATTCATGAAGGGACCCGAGTCCGTGTTCGTCATGTGCGGGCCCACCACGGCCGGATAGTCCGACGCGTACGCCTCGTTCGCCGCCTTCAGCGCCCACGCCAGCCGCTGCGATCCCTCGGCCATCGTCGAGGCCGACTGGAACTCGATGTTCACGTCTGCCTCGGCTCGCTGCTCGGGGCTCACCCGTCCATCCGCCGCGGGCATGCCGTGATCGAACAGCATCATGTCGTGCTGGATCATGCCGAGCCAGCGGGGTTCCGGAAACCTGCCGGAACCCGCAGGCTGTTCCAGTCCCTGCAGATCGCGCCGCTGCGCCACGTAGGCCGCCGCCCCCTGCAGCCCCGTCTCTTCATTGTTCCAGAGCGCGAAGCGTATCGACCGTCCGGTCTGGACGTCAGGGCTGCTCAGCACTCGAGCGAGCTCCATCACCAGGGCAGTGCCCGACGCATCGTCATTGGCCGCCTCGCCCCATCCATGGCCGTCCATGTGAGCGCCGACGATGTACATCTCGTGGGGGTGGGTGGCGCCGATCTTCGTACAGAAGATTTGTTCGCGGGGGCCCGGGGCGGTCGGCTGGCTGTTGAGCGCGCGAAGCCTCTCGTCCGGCTGCGCGGCGGGATCGATGTTCACGCCCGTGCGCGCGCGGGTTCCGACGATCGTACTGCCGCCCTGTCCCGAGCGTGCGGAGGCGCGGGGACGGGGCGGAGGCGGGGCGGGCTGATAGTCGTACCCCAGGCGCTCGACGTTACCGCAGCCAGAGGCCTTGAGCTGTGCTTCGATCCAGTCGAGCGCCGCACGATTGCGATCCGTTCCCTGGCGTCGGTCTCCGAATGCCGTGAGGCCTTTGATCGTCGCCTTGTATCTGTCCAGATCGAGGCGCGCGATGACCTGCCCGATGGGGTCCGCAGCCTCGTCGGCGACCTGCGGTGGTGTCGCCTGCGCGGATTGCGCCAGTGGTCTCGCGAAGAAAACAATGAGGACGCCGATAACGAGAAGAACCCTCTTCATGCAGAGCCTCCGCAGGAACCGTTGCGCGATCATCGCGCGGCTCAAGGGGGGCATCAGCCTGCGCCGTAGAGATGCGACGGTGCGCGAGCCGACCGCTACGCCAGGCCAAATTTCGGTCCAGCGCCCGGCCTCGCCCACCGTCGTACGACCTTCACAAGGAGGGCAAGGATAAATCCGACCGCCGTTCGCAGCTTCGTCATCTGATTCTCCCCAGTACGTCAGCGCACATGGCGCATTACATCACCCTTGAACGCCGCGAGATCCACGCGTGCGGCGCCCGTATCCGGAAGCGACTTGAAGTATTCCACCACAGGCCGGTCGTCGGTCAGTACCGCGCCGGGCCCGGTCAGTGCTTTCAGCTCTGCGGGCCCCGCAACATAGCGCTCGATCAGTTGTTCGAACCGCCCGAGGCCGACATCTTCAAGCGCCGCGCGCGTCGGCTGGTACTGGAGCTGGCGTGCGAACGCCGACCGCACAAACGTGGGCGGCCTCACAGAGCCGACGAGCAGGTGGCCGCCGGCCCACAAGGTGCTGTTCGGAAAGACCTCCAGGAAGGTCCGCACCATCAGTCGGTACTCGTGAGCCGGGCGGTCGCCGATCCACTGGAGCGCCAGCCCGCCCGGTGCAAGGGCCCGTCGAACGAGGCGGAAGTACTCGCGAGAGTAGAGGCTGCCGGCTCCCGCGTGCTCCGGCTGGATCAGGTCCGCCGTGATCACGTCGTAGCGCCCGCTCCGTGACAGCAGGAAGTTCCGGCCGTCGTCTATCCGCAGCGTGACGTTGGGTTGCCGGAGCACGTTGTAGTTGACGTGCGAGAACCAGGCCGCGCTCTCGACGACCGATGGCGACAGTTCGATGACATCCACCACCGAGTGATGCTGGCTGACCGCCCCCGCGGTCACGCCGCCGCCGAGTCCGATGACGGCCGCGCGGGCGGGATTGGGATGGAGCGCCATCGGCAGATGTCCGATCAGGCGGTGCATCAACACCACATCGCGCGCATCGGACGCCTGGTGCAGGCCATCGAGATACAACAGTCGGCGTCCGCTCGGGCGGATGCGCACGGCCGCGGTCGTCTGCGCCCCCTCCTTCCACCAGAAGAGTTGTTCCCCCGCGGCGTATCGTCTCGTGGTCACGGCATCGATGAGATTGGGCACGCTGAGGCTGGCCGCGACAAAGGCGCCGAAGGCCGCGGCGCACAGCGCCATCCGCGGACGGCTCCACCCGCCGTCCCGGCAGAGCAGAAAGAAAGACACGAGATACATCGACGCCAGGATGCACAGTCCCGCTCGTGTGCCAAACGCCGGCAGGACGACGAACCCTCCAGCGACGGCGCCGACGATGCCTCCGATGAGATTCACGGAATTGAGATCACCCGCGCGTCGCGCGTCGACACCGCCGGTCGTCGCGTCTCGGGCGGCCCAGAGCGCGAGACCCATCGGATACGACATGCCCATGAGAAACGCGGGTGGGAACGCGAGGATCAGGCTGACGTACACGTCGCCCGGGGCCAGCCACTCCGCACGGTAGCCAAGGGCGAGGGCGCACGCGGCCAGCGGAACCGCCAGCGCCGTCGCCAGTTGCAGCAGCGCGAGCCTGAAGACGATCCGCTCGGGCCGGACCAGCAGCGGCGTCGCGGCGAAGCTGCCCGCCGCCAGGCCGGCCAGAACAGCCCCCAGCAGGGTGGAGA
>JANPJN010000666.1:0-4929 GCA_031425515.1 Acidobacteriota bacterium
GACGGCTCGGACCGCTGCGCTTCCGGGCCTGCCGGCGACACCAGGATGTGCTCGAAGGACTGCACGGTCTGGGGCGCACCGTCCTCGAAGACCTCGAACTCCTCCTGCTTCAGGTCGAGTACGGGTTTCCCGGCCTTCGTCGGATACACGTCCACGCGCACGAAGTTCGCCTCCGTCCGGAACGTGGGCGTCTGCTGGGGACTCGTGGCGGGCGCGGGTGGGCCGCCCGACTGGGCCAGGAGTGCGGCACCGGAGATGACGAGCGCGGCGGACGCGATGATGCGAAATCGCACGGGGCGATCCTCCTGGCAGACGCGTGGCCGCTTGGCGCTATGAGTCTACGTCAGGATCGCCACCCGGATTCGCCCGGCGTCCCGGCAGGCCCCCGGCGCCGGCCATCACGTCGCCACCGACGCGCAGGCGGTTCGGAGGATCTCGGCCGATCGTACGAGGGCGTCGCGTTCATCCGGCGTCATCGCCGGTTCGAAGGCCTCCGTCGCCCCGTCGCGGCCGACGATGGCGGGCAGCGACAGCGCCACGTCGCGCAGGCCGCAGGTCCCTTCCTGGACTCTCGAGACGGTCAACACGCGGCGGTCCCCTCGCAGCAGCGATCGCAGCAGGCTCGCCGTGACGAGGCCGATGGCGTGATTGGTCGCTCCCTTACGCTGGATGATCTCGTACGCGGCCGTCCGGACCTCGCGGTCGATCGCCGGCTGCCAGTCCGCGCGCCAGCCGTGCCAGTCCGAGAGCCGCACGCCGCCAACCGACGCCGACGACCAGAGCACCACTTCGGAGTCGCCGTGCTCGCCCACGACCTGCGCGTGTATCGAACGCGGATCCATATCGAGACGGCCGCCGATCACGTGCCGCAGTCTCGCGGTGTCCAGCAGCGTCCCTGTTCCGATGACCCGCGCCGCGGGAAGACCGGTCACCTGCGTCATCACCTGCGTGAGCACATCCACCGGGTTGCTGACCACGACGATCGTGCCCTGACAGCCTGCGAGCCGCTCACCGATGCCGCGGATGACCGCGGCATTCTCCCGCAGGAGCTCGAGGCGTGATTCGCCGGGCCGTCCGCCGCGTCCGGCCGTGACGACCACGGCATCGGCGCCGAGCATCTCCTCGATGGACGCCGTGCGTACGGAGGCCGACGGATAGAACAAGGCCCCGTGCGCGAGGTCCATGGCCTCGCCTTCTGCGACGGCCTTCCGCGCATCGTGCAGCAGCACCTCGTCGGCCACGCCCGAGTGGAGCGTCGAGATGGCGATGCTGGCACCGACCCAGCCGGTGCCGATGATGGCAACCTGTCGCCGGGGCACTACCGGTTCACCGCGCGCATACCGGCCTCGGGGTAGCGCGTACCGGCCACATCGGCGGCAATGCCTTCGAGCGCGGCCATCTCCTCCGCCGACAATTCGATGAGGGCCGCGGCGGCATTCTCTTCGACCCGTTCGGCCCGCGTGGATCCCGGAATGGGGATGATGTCGTGGCCGCGAGCGAGGAGCCAGGCGAGCGCTACCTGGGCCGCGGTGGAGCGACGCGCGGCGGCGAGGGCCTCGACCTTCGCGACCAGGTCCAGGTTGCGCTGGAAGTTCTCCCCCTGGAAGCGGGGATTGTTCCGGCGCCAGTCTCCCGCGGACAGGTCGTCGGCGGATCGGAAGCGGCCCGTGAGAAATCCCCGACCGAGCGGGCTATAGGCCACGAATCCGATGCCCAGTTCACGAATGGTCGCCAGCAGCTCTCCCTCGGGATCGCGCGTCCAGAGGGAATACTCGGTCTGCAGGGCGGCAATCGGGTGCACAGCGTGCGCGCGCCGGATCGTGGCAGGCGCGGCCTCCGACAGCCCGAGGTACCGGACCTTCCCGGCCTGCACCAGCTCCGCCATCGCACCGACGGTCTCTTCAATCGGCGTGGCCGGATCGACGCGATGCTGGTAGTAGAGATCAATCGTGTCGACACCCAGCCGCTGCAGCGACGCGTCGCACGCCTCGCGCACGTACTTCGGCCGGCCGTTGACACCGACGAAGGCCCCGTCCGGCGTGCGGACGTTGCCGAACTTCGTCGCCAGGATCACGGTATCGCGACGATCCCGGACGGCCTGCCCGACAAGGCGCTCGTTCGTAGCGGGGCCGTAGGCGTCGGCGGTGTCGAGGAACGTGACCCCGAGTTCGATGGCCCGGTGAATGGTCGCGATCGACCGCTGGTCATCGTCGGCCGTCCCGTAGAAATCGGACATGCCCATGCACCCGAGGCCGATGGCGGACACCTCGGGCCCCGTCCGTCCCAGTCGGCGTCGTGGAACGCTTGTCTTGATCGTCATCGCTCCCCATCGTCGCACGGTTTCCCGGGCAGGGTGCCTCTGGCCGGCCGCAACCGCCGGACTCCCGGTCATACTTTCTTTATGAGTGTGAAGGGCGCGACCCTGGCTCACCAGTTCGCATCCAGCGCCCCTGCCGCGTCCATCCGTCACATCCGTGTGGATGCCTGGAGGACGTCTGCCAGGCATCCCCGCGGCCTAGAAAGAGGCCCGCACAGTAACGCGCACGCTGCGGGGAGCGCCGGGCGAGATGTTGTTGTCGTTGTGGGCCGTCGGATAGTACCGGCGGTTCAGCAGGTTCTCGGCGTTCAGCGCGACGCGGTAGTGACCGTGACGGAAGGACACGAGCCCATCGAGCCGCGCGAACCCCGGCAGACGCACCTGATTCGTGAATGACGTGAAGATGCGCGACTGTTCGACGACCCCGCCGCCAACCTCCAGGCGTCCCGGCAGCGCATAGGTGGTCCAGAGCGAGACCTGCCGCCGCGGCACGAGTCCGACCACCCGGCCGGCCGGCGCCGCCGAGGTGTCTCGCGTCACCACGGCGTCGAGCGCCGCGTATCCGGCCTGCACCTTCCACGCGCGCGTCAGGTTGCCGCTGGCCGAGATCACCAGGCCCTTCGTCTGCTGCTGCCCGGTCAGGACGAGACGCGACGGGTCGTTGGGATCCTGATTCCGC
The DNA here is from genome assembly GCA_031425515.1 of Acidobacteriota bacterium. Lineage (GTDB taxonomy): Bacteria > Acidobacteriota > Vicinamibacteria > Vicinamibacterales > 2-12-FULL-66-21 > JALZOC01. The sequence goes on from JANPJN010000666.1 coordinate 2,997, forward strand.
ACGTGGTCGCGCGACAGCCGGAAGATCGCCGCCGACACGGTCGTTCGCGTCCGCGGCACATCAATCTTCGTTCCCAGCTCGTAGTTCGATGCCGTCTCCGGGCGGAGCTCGGCCGTGTTCACCGCGAGCCCGAGTGTCTGCCCGCTCGGCAGGAAGGTGTAGCTGTAGCTGGCATACACGGACACCGGCGCGGCCGGCTGGTAGATCAGGCCGGCACGGGGACTGATCGCCGTGTCGGTGCGCGACAGATCCTGGCTGCGAGGCATGCGATCGTCCACCTGGACGCCGAATCGATCGACCCGCGCGCCGACCACCGCCTTCACGCGACTCGACAGCGCGATCTGATCCTGGACGAACAGGCCCAGGACATCCGCACCGGCGTGCCGGTCCACGGTGCGCGGCGCCGACGAGAAGTCGGCATCGCGCTGTGACTGCGCGAGGCCGACGCCCGTGATGGACACGGCCGTGTCGCGGGTCTCGTCCTGAAACTGCCGCCCGGCTTCGAAGCCGGCCAGCAGGACATGCGCGGTGGGCCCAATCCGCACGTCGTACACGAGATCGGTCTGGCTGAAGACGTTGGTTCTGTCCACGTCGTGGCTGTACGCGGCCAGGGTCAGCGTGCCACTGGTGCTCACGGGGCTCGCCGGATACACGTTGCGATACGACCGGTCGTAGCGTCCGACGAGCAGGTGGCTGCGCACGAGCAGCCGTCCACCGGGGCGCGCTTCGAGCGTCGCGGCGAACGACTGCACGGTCCCCTCCGCCTCATTCTGCCTGAGCGACCCGAAGAACTGCCGCGGGTCAACGGCCGCCGGGGCGCCGGCAAAAGAAGGCACCCCGCGATCGGCTCGACGGTGATCCTCGAGGTACTCGCCGCCAAGCGTGAGCGTGGCCGCACGTCCGACGGGTGCCGTGAACGTCGGGCTGATCGCATGGCGGCGGAGGAAGTAGCCGTCACGAAAACCGCCCGAGTTCTCCGCCATGGCGCTCAGGCCGAACGCCGCCCCCTGCCCGGCCGGCACGGTGAGCCGCGTGGTTGCGCGTCGATGGCGGTCGCTGCCGCCCTCGATGGACGCGTCCGACGGCGTGCCCGGAACGGCCCTCCGCGTGACGACATTCACGATGCCGCCGGCGCCCCCTCTGCCGAAGAGCACCGCCGCGGGGCCCTGGAGCACCTCGAGCGACTCGACGTTGTAGAGATCGCGGAAGCGTTCCTGGTCGTCCCGCACCCCGTTCACGAAAAAGTCGCTCGTGGTGCTGATGCCGCGGAGCACGAGTTGATCGCGATTACCCTCGCCCTGGGCAGCCGACACGCCGGGCACATTGCGCACGGCCTCCGACACCGACTGCGCGCTCTGGTCGAGCAGGAGCTCGCGCGTCACGACGGTCAACGTCTGCGGAATGTCTCGGAGGGCAGTCATCGTCCGTGAGCCGGTGGACGAAAGTTCCCGCTGATAGGGCCCGGCCCTTCCGGCGACCTCCACACGCTCGGCCGCCACGGCGATGTCGATCGTGTAGTGCCCGGCCGCGGACCGGTGGGCGACGAGCGGCGTCCCCTCGAGCAGCCTGGCCAGTGCGGCCTCGGCCGTCAGGGTGCCGGACACGCCCGGCGACGGAAGCGTGGCGAGGGACGCGAGGGCCGGCGACTGCTCGAGCGTGAGACCGGTCGAGCTGGTGAAAGCGGCGAGCACCTGGTGGAGCGGCCCGGCAGGTATCGAGAGGGTGAAGGCCGGTGGAGTGGGCGGTGCAGCAGGAGCGGCTGGCTGGGCCAGAGCTGGATAAATCACCGCACAGAAGGCGACGAGGTAGACGAACAGAACCGCGACGCGGCGTCCCGAAGGACGGCCGAGGGATCGGTGGCAAAGCAATGGAGACCTCCGTGTCTCGTTTGCGCTGCCGCCCTGCCCCCCTTACAATGCGGAGGTCGGGCGCG
>JANPJN010000667.1:0-8182 GCA_031425515.1 Acidobacteriota bacterium
CCCTGCTGAACGAGCGGGGCGCGCGGCGGGCGAGCCACGGCAACGACGTGGGGGACGCGGATCTGGCGGTCCCTGCGGAGCTTGCGGACGCCGGCGCCACACCGGTGCGGTGGCGGCTGCTAGACGAGGCCGGGATGCTGCTGGGGATTGCCGAATCACGCCCCTCCGGGCTTTTGCATCCCGTGATTGTTCTGGTGTAAAATATCGATTCGTTTGACGATAACCCGTTAGAAGAGACGGCGGATCCGGTGCGGCGGCGGCCCCTCAGGCCCCGCCTGTTTCTGGGCCGTACGTGGAGGCAGCAGTGGCGTTCACCAAGGACCGCAAGTCGGAAGTCATCGGCTCGTACAAGACTCACACCTCCGACACCGGCTCTCCGGAAGTGCAGGTGGCACATCTCAGCGAGCGGATCAACTACCTCACCGAGCATTTCAAGACGCACGCGAAGGATCACCACTCGCGCCGCGGTCTGTTGAAGCTCGTCGGTCAGCGCCGATCGCTGCTCGACTACCTCAAGGCGAAGGATCTCAACCGCTACGCGGATCTGATCAAGCGGCTGGGCATCCGCAAGTAACCCGGCCTTTGCCTCCCGACGCGCCGGGCCCCCACGGGCCCGGCGACGCGCGTTCATCTCTCACGCGAGACGCACCCCGGAAGCTGGCGCAGCTCACCAACCACAGAAAGATTGCACATGCACACACGCGACATTTCAATCGGCGGCAAGACCCTCTCCATCGAAACCGGCCGGCTCGCCAAGCAGGCTGACGGCTCCGTCGTCATCCGATCGGGCGACACGATGGTGCTCGTCACGGCCTGCGCGGATTCCAACCCACGCGAAGGCGTGGACTTCCTGCCGCTCACCTGCGACTACAAGGAGAACGCCTACGCGTCGGGCCGGATCCCCGGCGGCTTCTTCAAACGCGAGGGCAAGCCGCCCGAAAAGGAAGTGCTCACGAGCCGGCTGATCGACCGTCCGATCCGGCCGCTCTTTCCCGCCGGCTGGCGTAACGAGTCGCAGATCATCGCGCTCGTGATTTCCGCCGACTCGGAAAACGACTCCGACGTGCTCTCGATCACCGGCGCCTCCGCGGCGCTCGCGCTGTCGAGCATTCCGCAGACGCGCACGATTGCCGGGGTCCGTGTCGGGCATGTGGACGGCGCGTTCGTGATCAATCCCACCTTCGAGCAGCGCAAGCGCAGCACGCTCGACCTCATCGTGGCCGGCAGCAAGGACGGCATCGTGATGGTCGAGGCGGGCGCGAAGGAAGTGCCGGAGGCGGAGATGGTCGAGGCGCTCGAGCGCGCGCACGCGGCCATCAAGGAGATCGTCGCCGGCATCGATCAGCTCGCCGCGCAGGCCGGCAAGACCAAGCGGCCCATCGCCGAGAAGAAGGTCCACCCGAAGGAGCTCGTCGCGGAGGTGGAAGGCAAGGTCCTCAAGCCGCTCACCGACGCCATGCGCATCAAGGACAAGCTCGAGAACTACGCGACGGTGGACAAGGTCATCAGCGAGTTCACGGCCGGCCTGTCCGACGACGATGCGGATCGGAAGGCGGCGTCGAAGTCGATCGCCAAGGGGCTCAAGGAGAAGGTGCTGCGCGACGAGATCCTCGAGCGCGGCCAGCGGCTCGACGGCCGGAAGTTCGACGAGATCCGCAAAATCACGATCGAAGTCGGCGTGCTGCCGCGCACCCACGGATCCTGCCTCTTCACGCGCGGCGAGACCCAGGCGCTCGTTACCGCCACGCTCGGCACCGCCGACGACCAGCAGAAGGTCGAGACCGTTGACGGCGAGACCTGGAAGCGCTTCATGCTCCACTACAACTTCCCGCCGTTCTCGGTCGGGGAGGTGAAGTTCCTGCGCGGTCCCGGCCGGCGCGAGATCGGCCACGGCGCGCTCGCCGAGCGGTCGCTCTTCCCGATGATGCCGCCCGAAGAGACCTTCCCTTACACGGTCCGGCTCGTGTCGGAAATCCTCGAGTCGAACGGGTCGTCGTCGATGGCGTCGGTGTGCGGCGGATCGCTCGCGATGATGGATGCGGGCGTGCCGCTCAAGAAGCCGGTCGCCGGGGTCGCGATGGGGCTCGTGATGAACGAAGAGACGGGCAAGTATGCCGTGCTCTCCGACATCGCCGGCGCCGAGGACCACTACGGCGATATGGACTTCAAGGTCACCGGCACGTCCGAGGGCATCACGGCGCTCCAGATGGATATCAAGGTCGCGGGCATCACGACCGAGATCATGCAGAAGGCGCTCGAACAGGCGCGCCAGGGCCGCATGCACATCCTCGCCAAGATGCAGGAGACGCTCGCGGCGTCGCGCTCGGACGTCTCGCTGCACGCGCCGCGCATCGTGACGATCCGGATCCCGGTGGACAAGATCCGCGACGTTATCGGACCCGGCGGCAAGATGATCCGCAGCATCATCGAGCGGACGGGCGTGAAGATCGACGTCGAAGACGACGGCCGCGTGAATGTGGCGTCGTCGGACGAGGCCTCGGCGCAGAAGGCGATCAGCATCATCCAGGAGCTGACGGCCACACCCGAGCTGAACAAGACCTACGCCGGCAAGGTCCAGCGGATCACGGACTTTGGCGCGTTCGTCGAGATCATGCCGGGGCTCGACGGCCTCCTGCACGTCTCGGAGATCGCGCACTACCGCGTGAAGGACGTGCGCGACGAGCTCAAGGAAGGGGAACAGGTGATGGTCAAGGTGATCAACATCGACCCGTCCGGCAAGATCCGGCTGAGCCGGAAGGCGCTGCTCCAGCCGGACGAAGCGCCGGCCAAGGCATAATTCGCCGGGAATCAGGGCGTGGGCACTGCGCGTCAGGGCGGGAGAACCATTTCTCCCGCCCTGGCGTCTGTACTGAGGAAGGAATCCCAATGCACCAGTCACGGCGTCGGATCGTCGTCCTGTCGGCCTGCCTGGTCTCCGCCGTCGTGGCGGGCCTGTTCGTGCCGTCGTCGGGCCTGCGGGCGCAGGGGAACGCGCGGGAGTTCACCATCGCGGCGGACCAGTTCGCGTTCTCACCCCAGCGTCTGGAGGTGCAGAAGGACGACCTGGTCAAGATCACGCTCACGGCGCACGACATCGCCCACAGCTTCACGATCGACAACTACCGCATCGCCAAGCGCGCGGCCGCGGGTCAGACGGTCACGTTCGAGTTCCGGGCGGACCAGGCGGGCACGCATCGCTTCTACTGCAACCTCACGCAGGATGCGCGCTGCCGGCGCATGGAAGGCCAGCTGATCGTCCGCTGACGGCCACGGCTGGCGGTCAGCCGCCGTCGCCCGGCGGCCTGTAGCGCCGTGCCGTGTCGATACGCTCGGCGATCGGCGGGTGGGTGTGAAAGAGCCAGAGCGCGGCCCGGGGCGGATCCTCCTCTGCCAGGTTCTGCGCCGCCAGCCGCCGCATCGCGGAGATGAAGGCCGCAGGCTGGCCCGTCAGCGCAAGCGCATAGCGATCGGCCCGCCGCTCGTTCCGCCGCGACAGCGCATTGAGCAGCGGGACGGCCGACAGCGACACCACCCAGCCCCCCAACGCCAGGAGGGGCAGCCCTCCCGCATCAGACGACGACTCGAGGCCCGCCCCGCGCCATCCGAGGCCGAGCGCACACGCCGCCCCGAAGCACGCCAGCAGGATCAGTACGGACTCCGCCAGGAGCGCGGTGAAGATATCGCGGTGGACGTGATGTGCGAGCTCGTGCGCCAGCACGACCTCGATCTCGTCCTCCGAGTAGAGGTCCAGCATCGTGTCCGACACCAGGATGCGCCTGGTGCGGCCGGTGCCGACGAGCGCCGCGCTGCCCCGCCGGGTTCTGCGGCCCATCTCCCATTCGTACACCCCCAGCACCGGCACGCCCGCGCGCGCGGACAGCGCCGCCAGCCGGTCGCGCAGCGGCTCCCGGGACAGCGGCCGCAGCGTGTAGAAGAGCGGCAGGATCAGCACCGGGGCGAGCTTTGCCAGCAGGGCCGCGGCGCCGGCGAAGATGGCCGCGGCGGCCAGCCACCACCAGCGGGGGGCGTGGCGCAGCAGCACGTACACCACGTGCGAGGCCGCCACGGCCAGCACGACCCGAATCGCGGAGGCCACGGCGTAATCCCGCAGCCACGCCCGGAAGGTCTCGTCCGACAAGCCGTACCGCCGTTCCAGCACGAACGTGCGATAGCGGATCACGGGGAAGATGGCGGCTTCGTGGAGGGCGGCGAGGAGCGCGGCGCAGAGGACGACTGAAAGGACCGGAGACGGCGCGACGGCTCGCACCGCGGCCGCCACGGCGGCGGACGTCCCCGTGGCGAGCAGCCCTGCCAGGAGCAGGCCCGTCGTCACCGCCGACGCGATGCCCGCGCGGCGTCGGAGCCGGTGGTAACGGGCGGACTTGTCTTCGTTCACGACGCCGGCGCCCGTGGCGCGTTGATGGTGATCAGGTGGACGGAACGCTAGTTGAGCTGCACGGAGATGAGCTTCGACACGCCCGGCTCCTCCATCGTCACGCCGTAGAGCCGGTCGGCAATCTCCATGGTCTTGCGATTGTGCGTGATCAGGATGAACTGCGTGTGCTCCTGCATGCCCTGGAGCATCTCGACGAAACGGCCGATGTTCGCGTCGTCGAGCGGCGCGTCGATCTCGTCGAGGAGGCAGAACGGGCTCGGACGGTATTTGAAGATCGCGAACATGAGCGCCATCGCGGTCAGCGCCTTTTCGCCGCCGGAGAGGAGCTGGACGCTCTGGAGCCGCTTGCCGGGCGGCTGGGCGATGATGTCGATCCCGCTTTCCAGCTGATCTGCCTCGTCCAGCAGCGTGAGCCCCGCGCTCCCTCCACCGAAGAGCGTGGTGAAGGTCCGCTCGAAATTTTCGTTGATGACGGTGAACGCTTCGCGGAAGCGCTCCCGGGTCGTCTTGTCGATCTTGCGGATGGCTTCGCCCGTGGCGGCAATGGAGTCCACGAGATCCTTGCGCTGCGTGGTCAGGAACGCATGGCGCGACTCGAGGTCGTCGAACTGATCGATGGCCATCATGTTGACGGCGCCGAGCCGTTCGACCTTGGCGCGGAGGTCCGCCACCATTTCGTCGGGCGTCAGACTCTGCAGCGCGGCGACCGGCGCCGCTTCCGTGTCAGCCGCCGGCGGCGCGGAGTCGTCGTCGATTTCCGACGCGTCCGGCGCATCGTCCACGGGCTTCGGACTGGCGAGGAGACCGTCGCGCTCGAGCCGGGCGACTTCCTCCGCGACCTCCTCGAGCGAGGCCTGGACCGAGTCGACGCAGGCCGTGGCGAGGTGCGCGAGATCGCTCTCGGCCGTGGCCCTGGCGACCTCGAGCTGATTCGCTTCGGCGCGGACACCGTCGAGCGCCTTGCGCGCCTCGCGGATACGGGACTCGTGCGCATCGAAGACCGCGCGAAGCGCCTGCGACGCGTCGTCGGCGGTGCGGACCCGATCGCGGAGATCGTCGAAGGCCCGGAGGCCGGCGTCGAGCCTGGCTTCGGACGCCTCGATCGTGGTGATGAGCGCGGCCCTGCGGCCGTGCGTGCGCTGGAGGTCGTCCTGCCGTGTCCCCAGCCGGGTCTCGAGATCCCGGGCGGACTCCTCGAGCCGCGCCACCTCGATGCCGAGGGCCCCGGCGCGCTCCACGAGCGCCGCGTGGGCGGCCTTGGCCTCGGACGTGCGGCGGGCCTGCGCCTGCATCGCTTCGCGCGCCTCGAACAGCCGGCGCTGCGCGCCGTTCAGGAGCTCGTCCGCGGCTCGCTGCTCCTGCTCGATCCTGGCGATGGATTCCCGGGCTTCGTCCTGCCGCGCCTCCTGGACCCGGAGCTGCTCTTCGGCGGACCGGCGCTCGGTGCCGAGTTGCTCCTGCTTCCGCGTGATGCGGTCGGCGGTTCCTCTGGCGGACCCGATCTGCAGCTCGAACCCGACGAGCTCTTTCTCGTGGCGGTGCAGCTCTCCCTGGAGCCCCAGCAGGGACGACTCCACCGACGCGATGCTGACGTCGAGCGCGGCGATATCCTCACGCACGCCGTCCGCGGCGGTCCCTTCGACGCCGGCGCGTTCGCGGAGCTCCTTGATCTCGCGTTTGGTGGTGAGAATCCCGCGAGCCTCAGCGCGCGTACCGCCCGCGATGAGGTGCGGGCCGCGGAACACTTCGCCGTCGAGCGTCGCGACGGGCGCGGACGTGAACGCAGCTGCATCGCGCGCCGCCTCATAGCTGCCGGCGATCCACGCCTGGCTGATGGCGGCGCGAATCACGTCGGCTGCGGGCCCGCTGACACGAACCACCTGCGACAGCGGCGTGAGGTCGGGATGCGGTGAAGACGGGGGCGCACTCTCGAGCGCGGCGCCGCTCCCGGCGACGAGAAAGCCGACGCGCCCGGCATCGCGGCTCCTGGCAAAGGCCAGACCCGCAGCCGCCTGATCGTGAGAGGCGACGATGATGTGCTGGAGGAGGTCGCCGAGGCAGGCCTCGACCGCGCGCTCGTACCGCCCTTCGACGTCCAGGTAATCGGCCACCGACCCGAGCTGGGCGACGTCGCCCGCGGACTCGGCGAGGAGCAGACGGGCGCCGTCGCCATATTCGGCGCGGGCCGCATCGAGCTCTTCGAGAGACTTGAGCCTGGCGTGTACGCCGGCCAGCTCCCGCTCGCGCGTGCGGAACTCCTGCACACGGCCGTCGCGGTCCTGCCGGGCGGCCGCGAGCTGCGAGTCCTTCGCCGCGCGATCCCCGCGGAGCAACTCCATGGCCTCGGATGCGCGGCGGCCGGCGTCCTCGGCGGTCCCGCGTTCGGCACTCGCGCGTTCGAGCTCGACATGGAGGTCGTGGTGCTCGCCGTCGAGCTTCCCGATCTGTTCCGCGAGCCTCGCACGGGCGGCGGCCGCGTGATCCATGGCGTGGCGCAGGGCCGTCGCGGCCGTGACGGCCGCGTACGCCTCGCTGCGGGCCGCCTCGACGTCCGATTCCAGGCTCTCGATGTTCCGCTCGACGTCGGCGTACGCGGCCTCTTCGCCGCGCAGGGTGTCGGCGGCCCCGGCGCGGTCGGCCGTCGCGCGAGCGGCAGCCTCCCGGCGGGATTCCAGTTCAAGGCGGGCCGGCTCCCGGCGACGCTCGAGGGCCTCCACTTCGCCGGCGATAGCGGCGGCGGCAGCGGCGAGCGACTCGACCTGCTGCTTGTCGAACGCGATGTGCTGCTGGAGCCGGCCCGTCTCGAGCTCGCTCGCATGCGCGGCCTCGCGCGCGGCGGTGGTCGCACTGTCCGCCTGTGTGAGCTCCAGGCGCAGCCGCTCGAGGGTGGCCTCCACTTCGGCGACGTGCGCGGCCGCGGCCGTCTCGCGCTCGCGGGCGTCCGCGAGCCTGATCCGCGTGCTGTCGATCGCCTCGGCCAGGACGCGATGGCGCCTGGCGAACTGCACCTTTTCCCATCGCCGCAGCTCGTCGCGCAGACGGCGGTACCGCCGCGCCTTGGCGGCCTGGCGCTTCAGCGCCCCGCGCTGCTTCTCCACCTCGAAGACGATGTCGTCCACGCGGGTCAGGTTCTGCTGGGCGGCCTCGAGTTTGAGCTCGGCGGCGCGACGCCGGCTCTTGTACTTCGTGACACCGGCCGCCTCTTCGATGAGCTGCCGGCGATCGGTCGGCCGTGCGCTGAGAATCTGGCCGATCTTCCCCTGCTCGATGACGGCATAGGCCTTCACGCCCAGCCCCGCGTCCATCAGCAGGTCCTGCACGTCGCGCAGACGGACCGACTCGCCGTCGATGAGGTACTCGCTTTCACCCGAGCGGTACAGCCGGCGCATCAGCTCGACATCGCGCACGATGAGTGGCGGCTCCTCCTCGACCGCGAGGCCGCCGCCGTGGAGGTCGCCCGTGCCGTGGGCGAGCCCTTCACTTACGGCGGCGCGCATCGGCATGTTGCCCGGCACACGGGCCGCGACGCCGGCCAGTCGCAGTCGGACTTCGGCGGCGCCGGTCGGCTTGCGGGCATCGCTGCCGCCGAAGATCACGTCTTCCATCCGGTCGCCGCGAAGGCTCTTGGCGCTCTGCTCCCCGAGGACCCACGTGAGCGCGTCCACGACGTTGCTCTTGCCGCAGCCGTTGGGCCCGACAATCGCGGTCACGCCGTGATCGAAGGTGAGCTCGGAGCGATCGGGAAAGCTCTTGAAGCCGGCAATTTCGAGGCGCTGAAGGCGCATG